>JAUYES010000325.1 GCA_030691225.1 Holophaga sp.
GTCTGCCACGCTGCGGATTTTCAACACATGAACTGGAATCCCGGCGGCCTGCAGAGCTTCTGCGGCTTCGCGTGTGTTTTCGTCCTTTTCCAAGATCACCAAATCGGGGCGTTGGGCCACGATGCCAGGAATATCAGGATCCTTGGTGCCACCCAAGGCGGGCACGGCGCTGCGAATCCATTTGGGTTCGACACAAAATTTCGTCCGGCCCACCATTCGCTGGACGAGACCCCAGTTCGCCAGCAGCTCGGTGACACTGGGGACGAGCGAGGCTATGCGCTGAGGTCCACCCGAAAGGCCGGGAAGCGGCTGGGCGCTGCTTTTCCCTGTCACTGGTTGCGCCGGGAGCACCGGTTGGCCTGTGTGCGGGTCATCGATCTCGCCCCGTCCGGTGGGGCAAAGTTCGGCCACGGGGCATTCGTGGCAGGCGGGCTTGCGGGCATCGCAGGTGCGTCGGCCATGCCAAATGAGCTGGTGGTGCAATTCGATCCAGGCTGCGCGGGGAAACAGGCGGCAGAGATCGGCTTCGACCTTTTCCGGTGTGTTGGCTGCGGATAATCCGAGCCGTCTTGCCACGCGGAAGATATGCGTATCCACCGCCAGTGCTGGGACTCCAAAGGCATTGGCCAGGACCACATTGGCGGTCTTCTGGCCTACACCCGGTAAGGCGCCGAGAGCCTTGGGGTCGGAAGGCACCTGGCCGTTATGTTTAGCCATCAGGGCTTGGCCAAGCCCAATCAAGTTGCGCGCCTTGTTGCGGAAAAAACCCGTGGCGTGGATGAGCGTTTCCAACTCGCCTGGTTCCGCGAGGGCCAACGCCGGCGCATCGGGGTAGCGGGCGAACAGGGCCGGGGTCGTGAGGTTGACGCGGGCATCGGTGCACTGGGCACTGAGGATGGTGGCCACTACGAGCTGAAAGGGATCGCCGTGATCCAGTGCGCAGCGGGCCTCCGGGTAGGCGGCACTCAGGTGCTTTTGGAGTTGGGTGAGGTGGGTTTTCGTCCAGCGCATGAGTTCAGCTTAGAATGACCTTGAGGTGTACAGGCATGACCAACGTGAGCACCGGGAAGCTGGATTGTGCGGAAACAGCAGCCCATTACCGGGAACTGGTGCGGCGAAATGTCCGGGACCTGACCGAAGCCCCGGGGTTGGCGATTCTTCTGGGGAGTGAAGATCCCGGCAGCGTGCTGTATCGAAACCTGCTGGTAAAGGATTGCGAGGATCTGGGCATTCAGTCCCATCACCATGTGCTGACCAACGGCATGCAAATGGTGAAGACCATCGCCCGCTTCAATCAGGATGCCAAGACCCACGGGATCTTCATCTTCTATCCGCTGGGTTATCCCGAATTGAAAGATGACGAGATCATGGATTTGGTCGATCCCGGCAAAGATATCGAGGGACTGCACTCCATCAACATTGGCTACCTGACTAAATTCAGAAAACGCGTGGACCTGGGCACCGATCGGCGGGCCATGATTCCCTGCACGGGCCGTGCTTTGCTCAAGGTCATCAAGCGTGGATTTGGTGAAGAATATCTATCCGGCAAGACCGTGCTCATTATCAATGACAGCCTGCGTATTGGGCGGCCCTTGTCGGCCATGGTGGCCAATCTCCGGGCCACGCCGATCCTCTGCCATCAGCACACCCGCAAGGAGCACTTGGAATCCTTCGTGAAGCTGGCCGATATCATAGTCAGCGCGGTGCCTGTGAGCGATTATCGAATTCCCACTGACTGGATTAAAGAGGGCGCTCTATGCATCGATTTGAGCCACGAGGGCAATTTTGATTTCGAGGCCTTGAAGGTGCGGGGGATCGCCCACACGAATACCACCCGAAATAGCGTGGGCAAGGTGACACGGGCGATGGCCTTGCTCAATTTGACCTATGCGGCGGGGTGGGAACAGGGGCGCCACGACCGCTGATTTTTTTCTGGGGAATTGTGCTGGATTTAGGAATGATTTCAACCCAAACTTTACGCGGGTTCACGATGGATGTGTACCTATAGCTGCCTTGGTTCTTTGCCTGGAGGAACCAATGCAACCCACGTCCCAGGCGCAAAGGTAAATAGGTAAAAGTCATGGCACAAGGCACAGTCAAGTGGTTCAACGCCGAAAAGGGTTTCGGTTTCATCACTCCCGATGGCGGTGGCGCGGATCTCTTCGTGCATCACTCCGCGATCCAGACCCAGGGTTTCCGCACCTTGGACGAGAATCAGCGCGTTAACTTCGAGGTCACCCAGGGCCAGAAGGGTCCTCAGGCCGTTAACGTCACCAAGATCTAATATCGTTCCAATTCGCAAACGGCCCTTCGGGGCCGTTTTTTTTATCCCGAGACTTCTTTGTTGATCGTTGGTGCCGGCTTCGTTAGGCTTGGCCCAGCGATCCAGTTTTTTGTCAGTGTCATTGGTTTGGACGAGTGATTGGTTCGCTCGTTTGGAACGGAGGTCAACTCCTCGTGAACCCTTGCCTGGATGGGTTTACGGACGATCTACCCCAGGTATAGGGGCTTGGGCCCCAAGGAAGAAAATCATGTCTGAAGGCACCGTGAAGTGGTTCAACGCCGAAAAGGGTTTCGGCTTCATCACCCCCGATGAAGGCGGCCCCGATATCTTTGTCCATCACACCGCCATCCTGGGCAAGGGCTTCAAGAGTCTGGATGAAAAAGCGCGGGTGACTTTTGAGATCATGCAGGGGGCCAAGGGGCCCCAGGCGGCAAACGTCCAGAAACACTAGCTTGTCCGATCCAACAAAAATGCCCCGCCTACCGCGGGGCATTTTTGTTGGAGGGCTTATGGCTCTTGGTTCTGGAATCGCATAGGATTACCACAGGCTTCCTGGTTCATACCCTATGCTTTCTCTTTCACTTCAAATGGGCGAGGCGTTTGTTCGGCG
>JAUYES010000330.1 GCA_030691225.1 Holophaga sp.
TCCATTATTCTGTCACACGGAAAGCGTCATTTGTCGGAACCTTTCCTTCGGTCAATTGCCTTACCTTGTGAAACTCCGGAAGGCTATGGAAAGGAAGACGAAGCGGCGTCAGCACAATGCGCCTCCTGGCTTGCCGATAACCGCAAAAAATCCCTATTGGCCGACGTAGGCGTTGGAACAATTGATCAGGCGCTGCTGGCCGTTCTGCCGTCCCGCTTCCAGTCACTTCGGCTCTTTGGGTTGGTGGGCCATATTCTTGTCGTTGACGAGGTCCATGCCTACGATCCTTACATGAATAAACTCCTGCAGAATTTGCTTTATTTCCATGCTGCATTAGGTGGCAGTGCAATCCTGCTTTCCGCAACATTGCCAATGCAGGTTCGCCAGGGGCTGATCACAAGTTTCTCGCGGGGCTTGGGCATGTCACCTGTTCCGCAGATTGATTGCAATGCCTATCCGCTGGTAACAAAGCTTTCCCGTGACCGCGGCCTTGTTGAAACCACGGTTGCTGCAGCAGCCCAAAGAAAGACTCGCGTCAACGTGGAAATTGTTTCTGAACGGGATGAAGTACAAAGGCGTATTGTGACTGCATCATCGCAGGGGAAATGCGTCTGCTGGATACGGAACACCGTGCATGACGCAATTAACGGTTATCAAAGTCTTCAACCGCTGATTGCACAGGATCGGATCATGCTTTTCCATGCCCGCTTCGCCATGGGAGATCGGTTAAATATCGAAAATGCGGTCCTGAAATCATTTGGCTATCACAGCACATCAGAAGATCGGCTGGGCAAAGTCCTTATTGCCACACAGGTCGTGGAACAGTCTCTTGATCTGGATTTTGACCTGCTCATTTCCGATCTGGCACCGATGGATCTGCTGATCCAAAGGGCGGGCAGGCTCCATCGTCATCTGCGTGACGCACGGGGTAATTTGTTGCCGCACGGCGCTGGCGCGGATCAGCGAGAGCCCTCTTGTCTTATTATTCATGGGCCGTACCCGGAAGAAGATAGTGGTGATGACTGGTATAAAGCAGCCTTCCCGAAAGCCGGATTTGTGTACCCGAGCCACGGATGCCTGTGGTTAACAATGAAAATCCTGCGAGAAAAACGTGAATTATGTATGCCGGATGACGCACGGGAACTGATTGAGGCCGCTTACAGTGAAGCTGCCGATCAGATGATCCCCTCCCCGCTTCGAAATCGCGACAGGAAGGCAGATGCCCAATGGCAGGCGGACAAATCTCTTGCCCATATCAACATGCTCAAGCTTGAAGAAGGCTATGAAGCCACACTGAATCAGTGGTTGGAAGACATGCGGACACCCACGCGCCTGGGTGCAATGGAAACAACGGTTCGACTGGCGCGTTGGGATGGCGTAACATTGACCCCATGGTCTGCCGATGGTGACTTCCCTTGGGATATGAGTCAGGTAAGTATTCGCAGTAATGCCGTCTATTCTGAAAATGCACACAGAGATCCTGTGCTCCAGGGGGCAATTGACAAGCTGAAAGAGCGCCTACCGGATAAAGGGAAATGGAGTGTTCTTGTACCCATGTCTTATGATGCTGACGGTATATGGCGCGGACAGGCACTGGATAAAAAAGGTTCTACGGTGGTTCTTTCATACACTTCATCAACCGGAATTACCGTAACAAAAAAGGAGGAATAAATGCATTTCAATCTCATTGATGAGCAGTGGATTCCGGTTACACGGCGCGACGGCGAGGAGGTCATGATCGCCCCCTGGCAGATAACCGAAGGTTTTTATGAGAATCCCGTCGTGTCACTTAACGCACCCCGCCCTGATTTTAATGGGGCACTCGTGCAATTTTTGATCGGCCTGATGCAGACGACAGCAGCCCCGGCCAACAGAATTGAATGGAAAACGAAACTGAATAGTCCACTGACACCGGAAGAACTGCAAAAGAAATTTTCCACAGTCCGGCATGCCTTTGAACTTGGTGGTGATGGGCCACGGTTCATGCAGGATTTTGAGAAATTGGATGTGGAGGAGCGGGGCATTGACGGATTGCTGATCGATATGCCTGGGGAGTCGGCTAAAAAAAAGAACACAGATCACTTTGTTAAGAGAGCGGCTGTGAAAGGTTTGTGCCCGTCCTGCTGTTCAACAACATTATTTACTATGCAGACAAATGCACCTGCGGGAGGTGCCGGCTTTAGAACTTCATTACGCGGAGGTGGACCACTATCGACGCTGATTATCGGTGATGATCGACATGATACGATGTGGCATCTTCTCTGGCTTAATCTATTGGAAATCGATACTTTTCAGCAATGTTGCGGTAATCCGACTTTATCAGCCGAGAGTAAAATGTTTCCATGGCTTTCGAAGACAAGAACCAGTGAAGCAAGTACAGGCGTTGCCATTACCCCAGAGGATGTTCATCCCGCGCTGATGTTCTGGGCAATGCCCCGTCGCATAAAG
>JAUYES010000347.1 GCA_030691225.1 Holophaga sp.
GGGTCGCCGTTTGGGCGCCGCCGAGGCCAAGGCATGTGGTCTGGTGCACACGCTTGTTTCGCCCGGATCCACACTGGAAAAATCGATAGAGGAACAAACGATCGAGTTGCTCCAGGCAGGCCCCGAGGCCGCTCGGCGCACCAAGGCGCTGCTCCTGAAGGCGGCGCCACTGCCAGACTCTGATTGGATGGAATACACGGCCCGGGCCATCGCTGAGACTCGCAGCACCGAGGAAGCCCAAGCTGGGCTGCGATCCTTTTTTGCAAAGACCCCCGCGCCCTGGATCGTGACGCCATGACCCGCCTAGTGATTGCGAATCGAGGAGAAATCGCCCGGCGCATTCTGCGGGCCGCTCGGGAACGAGGTCTTCAGATCGCCGTGATTTCCACGGTCGAAGATATTGACGCTCCCGTGCGCCGCGAGGCCGATGCGGTGCTGGAGGTTTCCAGCTTTTTGGCCATGGAGGAAATTGTGGCAGTGGCGCAAGGTTGGGGCGCGACTCTGCTCCATCCGGGCTATGGATTCCTCTCTGAAAATGCCGATTTCGCGCGGGCCGTGGAGGCTGCGGGCATCGCCTTTGTGGGCCCCACCTCCGAAAACATGGTGGCTTTGGGCGGCAAAGAATCCGCCAAGGCCTTTGCCCGTTTGTGTGGCGTTCCCACTTTGGATGCGCTGCTTTCCAATGAACTAGCCTACCTGGCCCCCGAAGATTGGGCCGCCGAGTTGGAGGCCCGGGGCATCGTGGCACCCTTTCTGGTGAAGGCCAGCGGTGGCGGTGGCGGCCGGGGTATGCGCGTGGTGGGCCGACTTCAAGATTTACCCGAGGCCGTGCGGCGAGCCTCTGAGGAAGCCCTGGCGAGCTTCAGCGATGGCACCGTGTTTATCGAACGCTATTTGATCGCTCCCCGGCATGTGGAAATTCAGGTGTTTGGCGATGGGCGGGGCGGCGGTGTTTTTCTGGGCGAACGCGAATGCTCGTTGCAGCGCCGCCACCAGAAAGTTTTGGAAGAAGCACCCAGCTCCGTGGTGGATGCCACGCTGCGCGAAGTCATGGGGCGCGCGGCTTTGGCCCTGGTGTGGGCAACCCATTATCGTGGCGCGGGTACCGTCGAATTTCTGTTGGACGACGAAGGGCGCTTCTTCTTCCTGGAAATGAATACCAGGCTGCAAGTGGAGCACCCGGTTACCGAGCAGGTCTATGGTGTGGATTTGGTCCAGGCCCAACTGGATTTGGCCGCAGGACGCTGGCCCGAGGCCATGGGCGATCCAACGCAGTTCGCGGTGCCCCGCCCACATGGCGTCGCGTTGGAGGCGCGGGTGTTGGCCGAGGATCCGCGCCAGGGCTTTTTCCCGACGCCGGGTCCGCTTCGGATCTATCGAGAGCCCAAGGGCGAGCATATTCGGGTGGACTCCGGGGTGGTTCAGAGCGGCCGTGTGAACGACCGCTTCGATTCTCTGATTGCCAAGGTCATCGTCTGGGGCGAGAACCGTGCGCAGGCCTGGGCGCGTCTTTCCGAAGCCCTAGAAGCCTTCGTGATCCTGGGCTGCACCACGAACTTGCCCTTTCTGCAGGCCCTTAGTCGCCATCCCGATGTGCGCGGCGGTTGCGTTTCCACGGATTGGATCGCTGCTCACCTCGCTGAACTCAACGCTCCGCTTCTGCCGGAGGCCTTGGATACTTTCCTGAAAGGAGATGCGTTTCATCGGGCTCTCGATGAAACCCTTCGAGGCCTGGGCCAGCCGAAACACGGCCCAGCCGCGCGCTTCGCGGCGCTAAGCCATTCGGAATTGCAGGTGGGTGGCCCGTGCTCCACTGCGCCATTTCGCGTGAGCATGGGGGTGGAGCTCGGCGAATTTTTCTTCCAGCATCCCGTGCTCGCCCCCACGGCATTGAGGGGTTGGGCCTGCCGGTTGCCAGAAGGTGGCCTGCATTTCTCCATGGATGGCGAAACCCTACGACTGGCCGCCCTAGAGGCGAAGCATCGCCAGGCGGAAGCCGATTCCGATGGTCTGGTGCGAGCTCCCATGGCGGGCAAGGTGGTGGAGATCTGCGTGGCGGTCGGCGATGTCGTAGAAGAATCGCAGATCCTTTTTATTCTGGAATCCATGAAGATGCAGATGGAAGTGCGCGCCCCCAAAGGGGGCCGTGTCGTTGCCATCCGAGTGCTACCCGACCAAATCCTGCCGGGCCCTGAGGTGATGGCAGAAATGGAATGAATCTACGCGATTACTTCCAGCTCGCCCAGTAATTCGCATTCTCCACCAACCCCGCTGCGGGGGTAGCGCGCAGTGGGCGGAAGGTATCCACCATCACCGCCACTTCGTCGGTGCGGTCCTTGGTGCGGCTGGCGGGAATGGCCTTGGGGTGGGGCCCGTGATGGATGCCCTGGGGATGCCAGGTGAGCATGCCGGGGCCGATGCCTTCTCGCGAAAAGAAGTGACCGTCGCTGTAGAACAGCACCTCGTCGTAGTCGATGTTGGCGTGATAGAAGGGCACGCGCATAGCGCCTTCCTCTTCCTCGAAGGGGCGGGGCAGAAAGGAACACACCACGAAGTTGTGGGCCATGAAAGTGCTGTGGGCGCTGGGGGGCAGGTGGTAGCGGGCGCTGAGGATGGGGCGAATATCTTTCACATTGATGCGCCACACCGTGAGATCCCCCTTCCAGCCGACGACATCCAGTGGGTTGAAGGGGTAGAAGACCTTGGTGATTTCATTTTCGCGCTTGATGTGAACGGCCCACTCACGGGGCCCGTCCTGGGCCCCGCCCTTCGGGCCCACCTTCGGTGGGTGGCCCTCGGCTCCTGCCTCGGGCTCTTCAATAATTGGGGCGAGTTCGGGAGTATCGATCATGGCTGGGTCGAAGAGCGCGTTGGGCCCCAACTGGTTGCGGTCGGGAATGGTGATTTCACCCGCGCTTTCGATGAGCAGGTACCGCTGTTCGCCTTCTGCCGGGAGGAATCGGTAGGTGGTGCCACGGGGAAGCATCAGGTAATCGCCCTTGGCGTAATTCAAGTTCCCGAACACCGTCTCCAGGCAGCCACCGCCCGCGTGGATGTAATACAGATCATCGCCGTCGGCATTGCGGTAGAAGAAATCCATGGTTTCCGGAGCGACCCAGTGCAGGGCCACATCATCGTTATAGAGAAAACAGATGGGCGCGAAAGCAGGCTCCACGCTGCCAAACATGGAAACGTGAATGGCGTTGGAATCACTCGATTCCAGGCGATTCAGGTCATAGCTGTGGGGGCGCAGAGGGCCCTCGATGCGAGTCCAGGCCGTGACCGGGTGCTTTCGGTAGAGGTGGGTGGTCTTGCCGAAAAAGCCGTTCCGAGCGAACTCTTCCTCGAAGGTGCCTTCGGGCAGATCCACATGGGCCTGGCGGGTGATGGTGCCTTGGCGCAAGGGGAACAAAGGGGTTTCATTGGAAAGGCGCATGAAGTCTCCGGTGGTCCAAATTTCTTGGATGCCGGTACGCGGGCTGGGTCTCCGGCATCCAAGGTCGAAACTTGTTTTTCCCTGGAGTCGTCGTGTCCGATCCTACTTTTGCCGTCAAGGCTCCCCTCCAAACCAAGACCGCCACCAATCCTTTAGGCCTCGAAGGTATTGATCATTTCCAAATGACCGGCTCCATCGCCCGGCTGGAGGATCTCTATCGCCGATTAGGCTTTGCGCGAGTGGCCAGCGGGTCGGGGGCTTGGGGCAGGGTCATCCATTTGCAGCAGCAGCGCATGGATATCCTGATCTTTGAGGCGGATGAAAGCCATCCCGCGGGGCGCTATTTCGCCGCCCATGGAGAGGGTGTTTGCGCCCTCAACTTTGCCGTGAAGGATCTGGACAGCGCCTTGGCCGAAGCCCGCAGTCGGGGTGCGGCGGTCACCTTGGAGCCGGAAACTCATCAACTGGGCGCAGGGGTCCTGCGTTTTGCGGCCATTCAAGGGGTGGGCGAAGTCTGGAACTACCTCATTGAGCGCCAGGGTGAGTCGGATGCCTTTTGGCCGGGTCTGAATCCCGACCCGGCGCCCGCGCTTTGTGAACCAGGGCTCGTGCGGGTGGATCACCTCACCAATAACGTCGGTCCCGGTGAAATGGAAGCCCTTGTGGCTTTTTATGAGCGGGTCTATGGTTTCGTGGTCACTCGGGAATTCCATATTCGCGGCGCTCTGGGCACAGGGCTGGATTCCAAGGTGGTGCAGAGTGCGGACAACCGCATCATCATCCCCATCAACCAGCCCACGGACGAAAAAAGCCAAATTCAGGAATACATCAAGCGCCATAAAGGGCAGGGCGTGCAGCACATCGCCATGTCCACCAACGATACCTTTCACACCCTTCGCACGCTTAAGGAGCAGGGGTTCCGCTTTCTCCAGGTGCCCGATACCTATTACGAACTGCTGCCCGGGCGCATTGGCGCCGGGGGCTATACAGTGACCGAATCCCTGGAAACGGCCCGTGAGTTGGGTGTGCAGATCGATGGCGATACCAGCGGCTACCTGTTACAGCTCTTCACCGAGGATCAGATCGGGCCGTTGTTCTTCGAAATCATCCAGCGGCGCGGCAACATGGGCTTCGGTGAAGGCAACTTCAAGGCCTTGTTCGATAGCATCGAACTGGATCAGAAGAAGCGGGGAACGCTGTAAATTTCCCGCCTCGCCGGGCTTGGAACTTCAACGCTCGAGTTGGAGCTCGGCCAGGGCCTTCATCACTTGATCCGCGCAGGCTTGGTAGCGTTCTCGCCCGGTGAGTTCCGAGGGAATGTCGGAAAAATCTACCGGTGGTCCGGGCACGATGGTGATGCGGCCTGGATGGGGCAATTTATCGCCGCGCGGCCAACACTCGTAGGCGCCAAAAATGCGTAATGGCACCACGGGCACTTCGCATTTGGCGATGATGAACCCGATGCCCGCCTCGGCACTCTGGAGAGTGCCATCGGGTGAGCGGGTGCCTTCGGGGAAAATGAGCACCCGGTTGCCGTCCTTCAGAAGGCTCAGAATACGCTTCATGCTGGCAAGGTCGCCCTTGCCGCGGTCTACGGGGAGCACCTGGATTCTGGGTAATAGCCAACCTAGAAAGCCTTTGAAAAGGGATTTTCGCGCTAGGTAATAGATGGGATTCCGAAAGGAAGCCCCAAGCATGGAGGGGTCCAAGTAGCTCACGTGGTTGGCCACGATTAGCGCGCCGCCGCTTTCAGGAATGCGCTCCTGGTGCGGCGTGTGATGCCGGAAGAAGATGAAACCGACGATGCGGGCGAGGGTATGGGCAATCCAATAGATCATGGGGCGCAATCAGAAAGGCTGTTTGTTAGGGGTGATGTTAATGGGATTCCCGGTAGCCCAGCACCACCAGCAGGCAGGGGCCGTTGGCGATGACCTTCAGGCCTGCCGCTTCGGCGGCGCGGATGGCTTCGGGGTGCTCGGCTCCTGGCTGCATCCAGATGGCTTTCACTCCGGCCCGGATGGCTTCTTGCACCACCGATTCTGTGATCTTGGGCGGTGTAATGACCGAAATGCCCACTACCTTTTTCGGTAGGGCTTCCAGCGAGGAATAAGCCTTGAGGCCCTCGATTTCAGTTGCCCTAGGATTGATGGGGAAGACTTCCAGCCCATGCTGCTGGTAGCACCGCAGGACCTTGTTTCCATACTTCTCGCGATCAGAACTGGCGCCGACCACGGCAAAAGGGCCATTTTGGAGGAAGGTTTGGATGCTGGAATCGAGGGGTGAGGACATGGGCGCTCCTGCGGGCATCCAGAATACCTGCTGTCGGCCCTCCGGTTTCCGTTGACCCCATTTTTCCGCGATCATGGGGGTTGGAGAACGGCATGCGCACCTTTTTGCGATTTTTCTTTTCGGCCATCGGTCTTCTTGTGGCCTCGGTGCTGGTGGCAGGGCTGCACCGGGGCACCTTCGTGGAATTGCTGGTGGTGGCGGTGCTCTTGGGTGCCCTGAACGCAACCCTCGGCGTG
>JAUYES010000365.1 GCA_030691225.1 Holophaga sp.
ACCTCAACCGTACTAATTTTTTCCACTGGACTTCTACCGGCCTTCGGGCACTCGGGCTCGGGGATGGAGAAGGACGCCTCCCAACTCACGTTCCTCCTCAGCTTTGCCACGCTGCAAATCGCGGCCACAACTTTGGTGGTAGTACTCATCCGCAAGCATCTCGAAACGCTGCGGAAAACGCTTTCACAATCGGAGGCCACGGTAGACGTGCTTTCGAATCTCTACCACCGCGTTTTCGAATCGATGATTTCGGGCCTCATTACCACCGACTTGGCGGGGCTCATCACCAGCGCAAATCCCGCAGCCAGCCATATTCTGCAACAGGATCTCGTGCCAGGCACGGCACTGGAGCATTTGGACATCGTAGACCTGACACTGCATGGCCATTTACCCAAGGAACAACGCTTTGAGCGAAGTATTCTTACGACCGGGGGGCAACAACGCATTGTGGGCGGCAACGTGGCTCCCTTGATCGACGCCGAGGGCCATCAATCCGGCCATCTGCTGCTGTTTCAAGATCTCACTGAGATGAAGGCCCTGGAGGAGCGCACGCGCCTCAGCGAACGATTGGCGGCTGTGGGTGAACTCTCCTCCGAACTGGCCCATGAGCTGCGTAACCCTCTGGCGTCCATCATGGGTTGCGTGCAGATTCTGAAACAGGGTGAGCAGTCACCTCCCATGATGGATCGAGTGTTGGCCATTCTGCGTCGAGAATCCGAGCGAGTAAGCGTCTTGGTTTCGAGCTTTCTGGATTTCAGCAAGCCGCGCCCCGTCAAGCTCCAATCACTCTGGCTGCCAACCCTACTCGAGGAAGCTAAGGCGAGTTTTGAAATCGATCCGCGCAATACGGATTTCAGCCTTGATTTGGATCTAGTGCCCCCATTATGGGTGCTGGGCGACCCGGTTTGCGCCCATCAGATATTCGGGAACCTCCTCAGCAACGCTCGGAAGGCCTTGCATGACACTGTCTTTCCAACCTTGCATATTGGATTTCGTCAGGATCACGCAGAAGTGATTTGCGAAGTCGCCGATAACGGTTGTGGCATGACAGCGGAACAGTTGCGATTGGTGTTCGTGCCTTTTTCTAGTGGCTTCACCGAAGGTTCGGGCTTGGGGATGAGCCTGGTTTTCCAATTCGTGCAGCGCATGGGCTGGGATATCGAAGTAGATAGTGAACTCGAACGGGGCACACGTATCCGATTGCGAATACCACTTGCATCATCCGAAGATCGCGAATTGGAGTCATAGACCGAAGACCCAAAATCCAGCCTGTTTACCCTGCAGGCCCTGCTGCCTTAACCCAAACCGGAAAAAACAGCCTAGTTGCGGACCCTTGCCCAACCTGCCACCTTTTTCCTACCTCAGCACCCACCAATTGCATCGCAGCAAATACCCCTTGCCCCGGTATGCTTGAATCAGGAACCGACATGAATCGAAAGCTTATTCGTCCCAATTTTGGAGAGATCAAGGAACAGCTGGGC
>JAUYES010000372.1 GCA_030691225.1 Holophaga sp.
GGCCTTCCCCTGCGACGGCAGGTGGAGACCTTTGGCTGGCTTCCCTACTTTGATCCCCTGGTGACGCCGGATGAAGTGCGTTTCGGGAAACCGCACCCGGAAAGTCTGGAGATCTGCCTGGCGGCCCATGGTCTGCAGCCAGAGCAGGCCCTGATGGTGGGCGATACACCCTTTGATCTGGAGATGGCCAACCGCGCGGGAGTGCCAAGTGTAGCGGTCGGCCACGGGTTCTATGGGCGAGAAGCCCTGGAAGCTTGCGGCCCCCGCGCCTATGCTCCTGATGTGCCAGCCTTGCGAGATATTCTTTTGGCGATGGTGACTCCATGAAGCTGACCCATATGGATGCGGAAGGCCGCCCAACGATGGTGGATGTTTCCGCCAAAGGGGTTTCCCGGCGTCGCGCCGTAGCGGTGGGTTGCCTGGAGCTTTGTCCAGCTTGCAGTGAGGCCTTGGAAAAGGGTGGTGGTCCCAAGGGCGATCCCTGGTCGGTGGTCCGAATCGCCGCCGTGGGAGGCGTTAAACGAACCTCGGATCTGATTCCGTTGGCCCATCCTTTAGTGGTGGATGCGGTCAACTTGGCCCACCACTGGGAACCGAAAACAGGCCGAGCATGGCTGCGGGTGGAAGTCTCCATCGAGGGGCGGACCGGCGTCGAAATGGAAGCTCTGGCGGGTGCAAGTGCGGGTTTGCTTGCCCTTTACGATATGCTCAAGGCCGTAAGTCATGAAATGTCCCTGGGGCCGGTGCGTCTTCTTCGGAAGGAAGGCGGAAGGCGTGGTGTGGTCTCCTGGCCATGGCCTGACTCCCCGTGGTCGGATTGAGAAAAAACCGATAATCGTTGGTGTGTCAATTGAGACTCGCTACCATTAGGAACCCTGATCCGTCCGCCGTGGGGCAAAATCCCCAAGGAGGCTTCTTAGTTCCACCCGTCCACATCTCTTAATCCTGGGAGGCCCCATGAGACTATCGCCGCTCGTGCTCGTGCTCGCCCTCATTGGGATGTCGGGTGAGCTGGAGGCAGCCAAGCCTTCCCGCAAGGTTGTTGCTGCTGCTGGCACGCACAAGCTTCGTAAAGGCGAAACAGCGGCCAAGGTCGCCCGTCAGTTCAAACTTAGCCTCGGCGAACTTGAGGATTTGAACCCTGATTTGAACCTTGGGAAGCTGCGGGCGGGTACGGTACTTCGGGTAGCAGCAAGCAAAACTGTGCCTGCCCGGAAGGAACTTGTTCCGGCCAAAAATTTAATGCCTGTTGCCCCGGTTCCGGGCACGCCGGGGGTGCGACCAGCCTCCTTGATTCATCTGGAACGCGTGTTGCCTTCGGCAGCTCTTCGGTCCATCCCGGATGGTTCCGTTCTTTCTGGTTCGGCGGCTGCCAGCGATCACAAGTCCTTGGCGGCGCAAATGCACGCAGTGGTTCCCCGCGGAACGGCGCTGCGCGAACCTGCATCCCTGCCTGGCTTTGAAACCGCGGATCCCGATAAGCTCGATCTCCTTTGGCCTGTCGCTACCCGCAGCATCAGCTCTGCCTGGGGTCCTCGCATTCGCACCCGCGTGGTTCGGCTGAAGACAAAAGCCAACACGAAGAAAAAGATTCGCCAGCGCTACCGTGGTAATCACCGCGGGGTGGATCTAACGGCTCCCATGGGTACCGATGTCTACGCCGCCATGGATGGAACCGTGATTGATGGTGGGCGCCACAAGGACTATGGCAATTTCCTTGTAGTCGACCACGGGAACGGTGTTACGACACTTT
>JAUYES010000392.1 GCA_030691225.1 Holophaga sp.
CCTGAGTGTCATTGCCCGATCTCGGCAGAACTTGGCGGCATGACCTGATTTCGGCATTCCATTTTTTGGCTCACACGGGTCTGCGGTTTCGATCCATCAGACAAGAGAACCGCCGAGGCACCAAGCGGCGCTGCGCGCCTTCGCCAAGAAAAGCGGCGACCTGACGCTTGGGTGTTCAAAGGCTTTCTTGGCGTCGCGTCTTGGCGTTTCGTCTTTTCTGTTTCCCGCAAATCCGAAGAGCCCGTTTTCATTCGCAACTGCATTGTTGGGGTTAAAACGGAAAATAAGAAATTTCGGAACTTAAATTTATTGCGCCCATGATGAGGGGAGGACCCTGAAGCTCAAAAAGGGGTCCGCAAAGAGGATTTATGTCCAACGATAAAAAACCCAAAAAAGCCAAACCACCCGTCGTGCACGGTGCCACGTCCCGAGGAGCGGAACTGGGCAGTAAATTGACGGAATCCCTCAAGAAGGCCCCGGCTGCTCCCGTGAAAAAGAAGAAATAATCCTCGGGTGGGGGCCGCTTATTAACGGCTCCCACTCTAAGTTTCAGGAGATGATTCCGGCAGGGGTTGCAGGAGTTATTCCGTCGCGGATTTAGCCGCAGCCACTTCCACAGCCGCCACAGGCGGCCTGGATGGTGGTGGCTTGCATTAACGTGCGACCTTCAAAAAAGATCCGCAAAGCCAAGATGATTCCCGTGATGGCATCGGCCCAAGGAAACCAGCGACCCAAGATAACGCCCGCAACCAGGATGGCGGCCATTTCCGCCATGGCTCGGGCTCGGGCAGCATCGAGGGCTAAAGTGGGGTGAGGATCGGTCGGGCCGCGCTTGGCTAGCCATAGCGAAAGGCAGAGAACTACCGCGAAAATGGCCACGCCCAACAGGGTGGTGGTGGTTTCGGGAGATCGCTGCCCAAAGAGTGCTGCGGCAGAGGCCAGAACGATGCCCAGCGCCAGAAAGCGCAGCAGATGTCCACTGATCCGCAGAGTCCTGCGCTCCCGATCCAGGCCTTTATTGCCAAGGCCGTCACGGAGTCGCCCCGCCACCACCAGGGAAAGCGGCACCTGCAGCAGGCTGACCGCACCGAAACCCCAGAGCATGATCGCGCCTTCCCCGATGCCCAGCCATAGCGAGGCCGAGCCCAGGAGCAGGAACAGTGCGGTTGCGAAAAGGGCCAAGCGAGCGGCCTGGGGTTGTCCCTGGGAAAGGGCCTCCGGTGTTGGCGTGGTCATCGTCATGGGGCTACACCAGTTCCAGAATTCGTTCGGGCGGTCGGCCGATCACGGCCTTTTCGCCCTGCACCAGAATGGGGCGTTCGATGAGGATGGCATGCGTCGCCAGGGCCTCCAGCCATTGGTCCTCAGTCAAGGTCTGGTGGGCGTAGTGTTCCTTGAATATGGCTTCCCCGCGCCGCACCAACTCCGAAGGAACCATGCCTAGTTTCTTCAGCAGCTCTAGCAATTCTGACTTCGTGGGCGGTGTTGTCAGGTAGTCCACGAGCTCGACCGAGATTCCCCGTTCGGCCAGCAAGGCGCAGGCGGCACGACTCTTCGAGCACCGCGCGTTGTGGAATAGGCGAAACGAATCAGCCGACAACGTTTGGCGCTGGGGGCGCACCGGGGTGGCGGCAGCATCGCCTACGGCGGTGATCCATTCGCGCACGCGCCACCGCGTGACCAAACCGTTTTTCACGTAGGGATCCGAGGCGGGAAAGGCCTCGGCTGCCGCTGGCGTGTCGCCTCGGAAATGAAAAACCGCACCATCGGCCGGATTGCTGAAGGCGCCTGCCAGAATCAGGTTCCCTGCGGCCTGAGCCGCCCAGGCCAAGGCTAGATGCTCGTCCCGATAGGC
>JAUYES010000393.1 GCA_030691225.1 Holophaga sp.
CATTCGACCAGCCTTGACGCTCATCAAGGCAGGAAAAAAACAAGAATTGGTTCTGGTCGGCAAAATTGGACCTTTTTGTCCGCTGAAGATACCCGCTTAATATGGATGGTTTCGAACGGCCAGCGTGCCGACCGGCATCTAATCTTTTTGAAGGCGGACGCATTGAATACACAAAAGCCATGGTGTTCGGGTTACCCAGAGGGGGGTGGGCAGGAAGCAACGCCTCTCCCCTATGCCAATCTTGGTCAGTTTGTGCGCGGAGCCGCTCAGCGCTTCGGTGACAAAAAGGCTGAAACGCTGGTGCTCCCCAATGGCATGGAAGCCTCCCTGACCTTTCGCGAGATCGACCATCTCTCCGATGCCTTTGCCTGCTACTTGCGTCAGAGCCTGAAACTGGCCCCGGGAACCCGGGTCGCGATTCTGCTTCCCAATGCCCTGGCCTACCCCATCTGCGCGTTCGGGATCCTCAAGGCGGGCTGCGTGGTGGTCAACACCAATCCCCTGTACACGCCTCGGGAATTGGATCTGCAATTGCGGGATTGCGAGGCCGAAGTATTGGTGGTGCTCGACCACTTTGGCGACAAAGTGACCTCCGTGGTTCCCGGCACCACAGTCAAGACCGTGGTGGTAACCAGCATTGCGGATTTCTTTCCCTTCGTTCCCCGCCTCTTGATCAAGGGCAAGCTGAAGCTATCGGGGAAAATCCCCCACATCTCCATGCCCGTCACGACCCTGATGCGCGCCCTCCATCAGGGCGAACTGCACCTGGCCAAGAACAAGCTGATGCGCACTCAAGCGTGGCCCGAAGCCACCCGGGAGGATCTGGCTCTGCTCCAATACACCGGCGGAACGACAGGCACCAGCAAGGGCGCAATGCTCAGTCACGGCAACATGCTCAGCAATCTGGAGCAGATCCAGGAGATCACCAAGATCTACCTGACCCCAGGTGAAGAGACCCTGATGACGGTATTGCCGATGTACCACGTCATTGCCTTCACCATCAATCTGCTCTTTGGTTTCCATTCGGGCAGCCATAACATTCTCATTCCAAACCCAAGACCCCTGTCGAACCTCCGCGCAGCGTTCAAGAACCACGACACCACATGGATGACGGCGGTTAATACGCTGCTCAAGGCCTTGCCCAATGAGCCGTGGTTCCGACCGGAAATGACCCGGAAAATGCTGGCGGTTTTCGCGGGAGGCATGCAGACCCATCCCTCCGTGCTGCAACGATGGGAAGAATTCACGGGCTGCTTAGTCATCGAAGGCTACGGACTGAGTGAAGCCAGCCCCCTGGTCACCTTTAACGCAGCCGTGCTCAACGGCACTCGGCTTCGACGCACCATGAAGCAAGTGGGAGGCGTTGGCCTGCCCCTGCCCGGCACGGATCTGCGCATTATCAATGACCAGGATCAGCCGGTTGGCCCTGGTGAGCACGGTGAGATCTTAGTGTCCGGCCCCCAGGTCATGCAGGGCTACTGGAAACAGCCCGAGGAGAGCGCTCGCACCCTCAAGGATGGCTGGCTCCGCACGGGTGATGTGGGTCGTTTCGATGCCGAAGGCTACCTGGAAATCACCGATCGCAAGAAAGACATGATCATCGTCAGCGGCTTCAACGTGTTCCCCAATGAAGTCGAAGCCTGCATTGCTCTGCATCCCGACGTGGCCGATGTAGCCGTCGTGGGCGTGCCCAACGAAGACACCGGCGAAGCCGTTCAAGCCTATGTGGTCTCCCACAAGGCGCTTAGCGTTGAAGACATTCGGGCTCATTGCCGACGGCTGCTGGTGAACTACAAGGTTCCCACTCACTTCAGTTTCTTAACGGAAATTCCCAAGAACGCCGTGGGGAAGGCGCTTCGCCGAGAACTCCGAACGCCCACAACCCTGAGAACCTGACATGGCCAGCGAAGAGACGAGTGTCTTCTTCGATACCCACTGCCATCTGCAAGATGTTCGCTTTCAGCCCGACTTAGCGGTCCGGTTGCTTCAGGCTCGTGAAGCGGGGATTACGAATTTCGTCTGCTGTGGAACCCAGGAATCCGACTGGGACGCCGTTCTGGAAGTGGCCATGGCCCACCCCGCCGTGCTGCCCATGCTCGGCCTGCATCCCTGGTTTGCTTACCAGGCCCGGCCTGGCTGGTTAGAGCGCCTCGCCGAGCGATTGCAGAATCCATGCATCGGTCTTGGCGAGTGCGGTTTGGATTTCGCCATCGAAGAGCCTCAACGAGAACTCCAGGAATCAGCATTTCGAGGCCACTTGCGCCTAGCCTGCGACCTAAATCGGCCCGTTTCCATCCATTGCCGCCATGCCTGGGAGCGCCTGATGGCCATCGCCCGCGAGGAAGGCCTTCCAAAGGCTGGGGCCGTGATCCACGCCTTTTCAGGTTCGGCCGAAATGGCTAGGGAAGCCCAAACCTTGGGCTTCTACCTGGCCTTCGGGTGCTCTCTGACGAATCCGAATAACCACCGCGCGGCCAAGGCCCTGAAGGTCGTGGCCGAGGATCGCCTGCTATTCGAAACGGATGCCCCCGATATGCCTCCGTATGGTTCGACCCAGGGCACACTCAATGACCCCGCCAATCTTCGGCTGGCCGTGGAAGCCGCTTCCCGAGTGCGAGGAATTGACCCGGAAGCCCTAGCATCCGTGGCCTACCGAAATTCGTGCCGAGTATTTAGAGGAATGCTCCCCACGGCGTGAATGCCATCTCACTTCGGTTCGACCAGGCGATTGAAGGCGATCAGGGCACCCATCACCAGGGTGATGCTAATGCCGAAGTAAAGGGTGGCTAAGGGCTCCATCCATTGCACCATGTGCTCCAGAAAGGTCAGCTCCATGACCAACAGCAGCACGTGGCATCATAGGGCCTTACTCACTCACGGAGGGACCTCATGCCGTTTGCCATGCTCGTTGCTGATCCCTTCGCCGGAACCCTGGCACTGCTGGCGCTGATCTGGCTGGCGGCTAAGCTTGGCGGTGAGGTGGCCATCCGTCTCAAACTGCCTGCGGTGGCAGGCGAATTGAGCGCTGGGCTCGTCCTAGCAGGCCTGCACCGGGCCTATCCATCCTTTCCGAATGTTGGGGCTTCTCCGGGTGCGGAAGTCCTGGCGAATATCGGCGTCATCGTCCTGATGTTCGCCGTAGGGCTGGAGTCCACGCTCCCTCAGATGCTCAAGGTTGGCTTGGCTTCTACCCGTGTGGCCCTCATCGGTGTCGCCGCCCCCATGGCCGTCGGACTGGCCGGGGCTTGGTTTCTGTTGCCCAAGGGCACGCCCTTCGTGGTGGACCTCTTCATTGGGGCCTGCCTCTGTGCCACGAGCATCGGCATTAGTGCACAGGTGCTTCGGGAGCAGGGTGCTTCCAACTCGGCGGAAGGTCGGGTGATTGTCGGGGCGGCGGTAATCGACGACGTCCTGGGACTGCTGGTGCTAGTCACCGTAAGTGGGTTGGTGACGGCCATGGGCTCCGGGGGTGGATTGCCTCTTGGACCGCTTATGCGAACCTTGGCGCTGGCGCTGGCCTTCCTGCTGGCCGCCCTGACCCTGGGGCGGATGGTCACGCCGCATCTCTTCAAGCTGGCGTCTCGGTTGCGCTCTGAGCAACTGCTTCTGCCGCTGGGGCTTGCCTTCGCCTTCCTCCTGGCTTGGCTCAGCAACCTCGCAGGGCTGGCCCCCATCGTCGGGGCCTACGCTGCGGGACTGATCCTGGAGCCGGCTCACATCCAGACACTGGAAGAGCGGGAGTCCCACACCCTGGAGCATCTGATCCATCCCTTGGCGGTGGTGCTGGCGCCCATATTCTTCGTGTTGATGGGGGCAAAGGTAGATGTGGTGGCCCTAATTGCACCATCCACCCTGGCCTTTGCCGCGGTACTCGCCGCCCTTGGTGTAATCGGCAAGCTGGTCTCTGGCTTCGGCGGAGGCGGCAGCCTGCGTTGGCCCGTGGTCGGCTGGGGCATGGTGCCCCGGGGCGAAGTGAACATTCCGATCGTCATCTTGGTGTTCGTGCTCGCACGAGGGTGGTCCGAGGGGCCAACCCAAGTGTTGTTCTCCCGGCATGCATCTGACAGGCTCGAATAAAACGGGGATCTATCCACGGAGGTTGCATGAGCTATCCGGTCTGGGATGCACCGATCGGCTACGGCGTGCTGATGGGCGTGATCGCCATTCTGCACGTGTTTGTTTCACACTTCGCCATCGGCGGCGGCCTCTATCTGGTGCTGGCGGAGCGGCGCGCCCGCCGCAACAGCGACGATGCCGCGCTGGATTTCCTGAAGCGGATGAGCCGCTTCTTTGTGCTGCTCACGCTGGTGTTCGGTGCCCTTTCCGGAGTCGGAATCTGGTTCATCATCGGCCTGCTCAGCCCGGCCGCCACCGAGGTGCTGATCCACCAATTCGGGTGGGTCTGGGCAATCGAGTGGACCTTCTTCGTAGTCGAGATCACTGCGGCGATCCTGTACTACCACAGCTGGGACCGGATCACCGCCAAGGCCCACCTCACCCTCGGCTGGATCTACTTCGTTGCCGCCTGGCTGTCGCTGTTCGCAATCAACGGCATCATCACCTTCATGCTGACCCCAGGCCGCTGGCTGGAGACCGGCAGCGTTCTGCACGGCTTCTTCAATCCCACCTTCTGGCCGTCCCTAGTGCTTCGCACCGGTATCTGTGGGATGCTCGCCGGACTCTATGGCCTGCTGCTCGCCGCCCGCGAACCGGAAGGTGACTTCAAAGCCCGCACCGTGCGCGCCACCGCCCGCTGGGGTCTGCTCGGACTGGCGGCCAGCGCCCTATCACTGGCGTGGTACGCAAAGGCGGTGCCCGCCGCCGTCACCGCAAAGGCCACCCTGGACCTGAGCCTACCCGGGGCGTCACTGCAGGCTGCGCTGTGGCTGGCGGCGGTGCTCGCCGCACTGTTGTTGCTGGCGCTGCTTTGGGGAAAGCGCCTGCCGGCCGCCTTCGCCACCGTGTTGATGCTGGTCGGGCTCGTATGGTTCGGGGCCTTCGAGACCTGGCGCGAATCCCTACGAAAGCCCTATATCATTCACGGCTACCTCTACGGCAACGGCCTGCGGGTGACAGAGGCCACCGCGACCCGCCAGACGGGTCTACTAACCAGGGCCGACGCCACCACCGGCGACCTGGGTTTGGACCTGTTCCTGCGAACCTGCCGCAGCTGCCACACCTGGAGCGGATACAAGCCACTGAAACCAGCCTTCGACGGCACCGAGCCGGGCTTTGTCGCCACCGTGGTGCAGAACATCCACCTGCTGCGTGGCAACATGCCACCCTTCCCTGGTAACGCCGCTGAGGCTGAATTACTGGCCACCCACCTGCACGCCCGCACCGATCAGCGGCCACTCAGCGCACGCTTTGCCGGCGCCGTTCTGGGCCGGCAGGCCTTCGCCATCCGCTGCGCGATCTGCCATCCGGTCAACAGCCCCAACGACAAGTCCAAGTCCTTCACCGGCCTCTCCGCCGGTGAGATCGGCGGGCTGTTGGACATGGCCGCCGACCTCGGTGAGGGCATGCCACCCTACACCGGGGATGAAAAGGAGCGGACAGCGCTGATCGAGCACCTGCAGACCCTGGGAAGGAAGGTAAAGCCGTGAACACACCCGATTCCGCCTTCCTGTCCGCGCCCCTCGGGCTGCTTACCCTGCTGCACCTATTGACTCTGACCCTGCACCTGCTGGCGATGAATATCCTTCTGGGCGGTCTGGTGATCGCGGTCATCGCCGCCGTCAAGGGTCGATGGGAGGACCTGGACCTGCAGCGTTTCGCCAAGCTATTCCCCGCTGCCATGGCGGCCACGGTCACCCTTGGAGTTGCGCCACTGCT
>JAUYES010000410.1 GCA_030691225.1 Holophaga sp.
AGGGCCGCCTTCTTCTCCAACCCGCCCGCGTAGCCTCGCAAGGTGCCATCTCGCCCAATCACCCGATGACAGGGAATCAGTATTGATAGGGGGTTTCGGCCCACGGCCGTTCCCACGGCCCGCTCGCTCCCCGCCCTGCCCATGTGCTGGGCCAAATCCGAGTAGGTGATGAACGTGCCATAGGGAATCGCTTCCAAGGCTTGCCAGACCTGCTTCTGGAAGGCGGTTCCCGTTGGATCCATCGGAAGACGGAACACTGTAAGATCCCCATGGAAATAGGCGGTCAATTGCTGAATGGTTTCCGAAAAAGGGGCAACCACGGAATCCCACACCCAATCGGAAGATTGAACGGGATAGTGTTTCTGCCCTGCGAAATATAGCCCCGCGAGGGCCGTTCCGTTGGAAACCAACACCATCTCGCCGAGGGGACCTTCCCAACGAGCTGCGTATTGCCTTTTCGGTTCTCGCAATAGGCTCATGTCAGTTCTCCAAGGAAGCCCAGAGGTGCATCACCGCGTAGGCTCGCCATGGCCGCCAGGCTTCGGCGCGAGCCTTGATCTCCTTTGTGGAGAGGCCGGGCAACGCAGTGCGAACTCCGTAATCAGTGGCCACAAAGGCATCGGGCCACGCCAGCGCCCGCATGGCAATGTAGTGCGCGGTCCAATCCCCAATGCCGGGCAAGCTCAAAAGCGCCTTGAGCGTTGAATCCACGTCCACTCCCGGCTCAAGCCGCAATTCCTTGTCGGCGATGGCCCTCGCGAGAGCCTTGATGGTGGCCGAACGGGTGCGGAGAATACCCAGCGCGCCCAACTCTTCGGGCAGAACCATGGCCAAACGCTCCGGACTCGGAAAGGTCCAGCGAAGCGCTTCGAAGGGAGTCGCCACGGGATCACCAAAGGTCTCGAGCACGCGTTGCGCCATGGTGCGGGCGGCCTTCACCGTCACCTGTTGGCCTAGTACGGCGCGCACGGCGAGTTCGAAGCCATCCATCACCCCCGGCACCCGGAGCCCGGGACGCGCCTCTGCAAGGGAGCCCAGCCTGGCCTCAATTACTTCGGGGTGCCCGCCCAGATCCAAAAGATGAGCCAACCGAGTAAGAACAAGGGGAATCACAGGGCCCAGCGAAGGACTCAGAACGGCTTCCAGGCTATTCGAATTCGAAAGCAAGCGAACCGAAAGCCAGCCTTGGAAGCGGTTTCCCCGTGCCTGCACGGCGATCGTGCGGCGGTAGGTACTGCCATCGAAGGTTTCCATGCCAGGAATGGCTCGAAGGCCAAGGAAACCAAGCAGCCGGGCGGCATCGTAGGGCGGCCGAAAGGGCAAGCAAAAGCGAAAACCTTCAGCAGTTTCCAGGCGAGGCCCCTGCTTGCGCAGGTCAGAAGGCTTCAGTCGGTAGCGCTCCTGAAAGAGTGCATTGAACCGCCGCAGGCTAGAAAAGCCGCTGGCCCAGGCCACCTCCGACATCGGCATCCCCGTGTCCGTGAGCAAGCGCTTGGCTGTGAGGAGGCGTTGTGTCTGGAGAAACTCCACGGGTGATACACCGTATTCGATACAGAAAACGCGGCGCACATGACGCTCACTCACGCCAAAGCGCACCGCAAGAGCCTCCAAGCCATCATCCAACCCAATGCCCGCCTGCAGAGCCATGGCGATCCGATGGGCCAAGAGCACTGACGCGTCCATGGGCGCGTTGCCAGGCGCCAATTCCGGCCGACACCGGAGGCAAGGCCGAAAGCCAGACGCCTCGGCTGCGGCGGCATTCGCATGGAAGGTACAGTTTTCCTGTTTGGGTCGCCGCACCCGACAGATCGGGCGGCAGTAGATTCCCGTTGAAGTGACCCCCACGAAGAAGCGGCCATCAAACCGCGCATCGCGACTGATCAGAGCTTGGTAGGAGCCTTCGGGATCAAGGTGCATCAGCCCAGTTTGATGCCGGGCCGGAGCTCTGTCTCGCCGGAATCGGACATAGAGTTTTCTATCCGTCCGTCGCACTTCGGTTTCAAAATGCGCCTATACCTCCACCCAGATTTCCTCGGGCACCGGGTGAGAAAGAAAGTTCGTCATGGCTTCGCTGAAGCCATACGCGCCGGTCATGCCAAAGGCCAAGAGATCTCCCGGTTCCAATTCGGGAAGCAACACCTCGCCCAGGCGATCAAGGCTGGTGCAGAGCGGACCCGCCAGTGTGGCCGGGCGCGTTGCTCCCACCTTGCCAACGGCCTTGACGGGAAAGGCCTGGCTCGTAAGCAAGGGGCGCAGCAGATGGTTGATGCCACCTTCCAGGATCACAAATCGCTTGCCACGGCTTTCTTTCACGCGCACCACACGGGCCAGGTATATCCCGCAACTTGCGGCCAAAAAGCGTCCCGGCTCGAGAATGAGTTCGCCTTGAAACCAAGGGTTTGCCTCCAGGAGTTCGGCCAGCCCTCGGCCCAATTCAACGCTATCCAACGGTAATTCGTCCGGTGAATAAGGTACGCCCAACCCGCCACCCAGATCGATCTGCTCCCATTTGAAGGTCGATAATTTTTGCAGTTCCTGCGCGAGGTTCAGCACCATTGCATGGGTCTGCAGCAGGGCCTGGGCACTGCGTTGATTGCTGGCGGCGAACACATGTAGGCCGCGAATTTGCACCTTGGTGAGCTGTTGCGCCCGGGTCAAAACGGCGGGAGCATCTTCCTCATCCACGCCAAAGGCCGAAGGCCCGGTACCACCGATAATGCGATTGCCTTCATCGGCACCCGAGGCCGGATGCACCCGCAAATTCACGGCCACGGGTTGGCTTGAAAGCCGCTCGATACGAACCAGATCCTCCCAACTTTCGGCCTGAATGCGAGCCCCGAGAGCTAAGGCCAGCGCCAGTTCTTCATCACGCTTTCCGGGCCCAGCGTAAAACATGCGTCCTTGTGGTAGATCCAAGTTTGCTGCGTGGCGCAATTCACCTCCCGAGGCGCAATCAAAACTGGCGTTGAGTGCAGCAAAGGTCTCGAGAAGTGGCGGAAATGGGTTGGCCTTCATCGCGTAGGCGATTCGCACTCGCTGCGGAAGAACGGTACGCAACGCCTGAAAACCCGCACTTGCTGTTTCCTGGTCATAGGCGAAGAGTGGCGTGGGGTGGCTTTCTGCAAGCTGTTGGCAGGTCGAGTCATCCAAGGCAAAAAGGCTCACAGGTTCCTCCAGAAGGGTGCCAAGCGGCGCACACCCTCGGCGATATCAGTCGGCATTCCGCCAAAACTCAATCGCACGTGGCCCCGACCGCCTTCGCCAAAGGCGAAGCCTGGCACGACCACCACGCCGCCCTCATCGCGCAGCCGCAAGCAGAAGGCCATGGGGTCCGCCTTGGCGGACTCGGGCAATTCCAGCCACTGGTAAAAACCACCCGAGGTCGGCGTAGGCAAGTAACCAAAGGACTGAAGGAAGGCTAATGAATAGGCAGCCCAACGCATGCTCAATTCGTTTCGCGCCGCGGCCAGCACCATTGTAGATTCCCGCAGCAGTGCCAAGGCCGCCCGTTGAGAAGGGCGGGCCGGTGCCGTGACCATGTAGGCATGCACCAACCCAGCCGGTGCCAACCACCGTGCATCGCCCAAGGCCCAACCCACACGCAATCCCGGCGCACCCCAGGCCTTGCTCACGGAACCAAGCACCACCCCATATTCGGAAACATCCCGAAGGCCCACGGGGCGCTGCTTCAGAT
>JAUYES010000439.1 GCA_030691225.1 Holophaga sp.
TGTCGCCTTCCTTTAGGGGCGGATGCCCAGCTTCCAGGTGCCGAGAGGCTCGATTCTCGTTGATGAGGGCGCGGCGCGTGGCGGCGTATTCCTTGGACAGTAGGCCCTTCACGGGCACTTTCGAAAATTCGGGATCCGCATAGAATTTTGCGCGGTCTTCGAATACCAACTTCTTGGCTTCTGCAAAGAGATGCAGGTGGCGCGGGCTGCCAAAGGGAATTTTGGAAAAATCGTAGGCTTCGAGAATGTTCAGCATTTGCAAGACGGCGATGCCCTGACCGTTGGGCGGCAGTTCCCACACATCGAAGCCACGGTAATTGGTGGAGATTGGTTCTACCCAATCGCTGCGATGGGAGGCGAGATCCTCATAGCTCAGAAAGCCCCCCTGAGCCTTCATGTAGGCGGCGATGCTGCGGGCAATCTCACCTTTGTAGAAGGCGTCTCGTCCACCCTTGGCGATCAGGTCGAAGGTGTTGGCCAAACGGGGATTGCGGAAGATCTCACCATGGCGTGGAGCACGCTTTCCATCCACGGTGTAGGTTTCCAAAAAACCCGGGAACTTGCCAAGGGCCGGAACACTGCGATTCCAGTAGTAGGCAATGAGATCCGAAAGGGGAAAGCCTTCGCGAGCGTATTTTGTGGCGGGGGCGAGCAGCTCGGTCATCGGCAATTTTCCGAACTTGCCGTGCAGTTCAAACCAGCCATCCACGCAGCCTGGAACCGAAACGGGCAGGGGGCCATGGGCTGGAATTTGTTTCAGTCCAAGCTTCTTGAACTGTTCCAGCGTGAGACTTTTGGGCGACCGGCCACTGGCGTTGAGGCCGTGCAATTTTTTCGTTTTGGCGTCCCACACGATAGCAAAGAGATCGCCGCCCATGCCCGAACCCGTGGGCTCCATGAGCCCCAGCGCCGCGTTTGCCGCGATGGCCGCATCCACCGCCGAGCCACCCTTTTTCAAGATATCCAAGGCGATCTGGGTGGCCAGAGGCTGACTGGTGCAGGCCATGCCGTGTTGGGCAACGACTTCCGAGCGCGTAGCAAAGGCACGGCCCGTCACGCGATCAGCCGCACCGAGCGGTAGGAGCGAAAAGACCAGGAAGAGCAGGGTTCGTCGCATGGAAGGCCTCGCTTAACGATGTCTACCTGAGTCTAGCCTGCCGAAGCCGATTCTGAATTTCTGCCATCGACTTTCCGCTGGTAACTAGATTCCTGCCAAGGACAGCTAGTCCATGCTGGCTGTCAAACAAGCCACCAAACCGTTTTCTTCTTTTTTCTTTTATCGGTGTCCATCGGTGTTCATCGGTGGCCAATTTCCTTTTTTTCTTTGGGCTTCGGTGGATCCAAAGCCAAAAAATTATTCGCCACCGATGAACACCGATAAAAGCTGGAAAAATTTTCGGGAAATGCCGGTGCCGCGGAACGCCAAGCGACAGCCGCTTTGGAGACTCCGTTATGGTTAGATGACGGCGGTTTTCGATCGAAGGGCAAGTGATGGCAATGGATGTAGCGATGACGGGCAAGGCGGCGGCACTCGGGGCGGCCATGCTTTGGGCCATCACGGTAGTCGTGTTTACCTTCGCTGCACGGCGCATTGGCGCTCAGCTGGTCAATGCGGTGCGCCTAGTGCTGGCCACACTTCTTCTGCTTATCCTGCACTGGCTCTTTGTTGGCACTCTATGGCCCGCAGGGTTGAGTCTTTCGGGAGCGGGTTGGCTGTTGCTGTCGGGGCTGGTGGGGTTCGCCCTGGCCGATGGCCTTGGGTTGGAGTCCTTTGTGGAGATTGGCCCTCACTTGGGCATGTTGATTCAAACGCTGGCGCCCGTGTTGAGCGCCACGCTGGCTTGGGGTTTCCTCGGGCAACACCTTTCCTGGATCAAGGTTGGTGCGATGCTCGTGACGCTCGGAGGCATCGCTTTGGTGGTGGCAGGGCCAGATGAACAGGCCTCTCGGCGCTCAAATTCCAGGGCCTGGGGACTCTTGCTGGCACTGGGCGCAACCCTGGGGCAATCCGCCGGTCAGTTCACGGCGCTGAAAGGCATGGCCGATGGTGTGGCTCCGTTTTCGGCTTTGGTGGTGCGAGTTGCAGCTGGTGCTGTAGGCTCGGTGGCGTACCTGGTTTTTCGGGGGAATTTGCAATTTGCCTCCGCTTGGAGCGATCGCCGCACCGTGGCACAAATCCTAATAGGCACGGCTCTGGGGCCGATCCTGGGTGGTTTTCTGGCCATGTACGCCATTGCCCATGCACCCTTAGGGCCTGCATCAACGCTGCTTTCCATCGTGCCGATTTTTATTTTGCCCTTATCGCGGATCTTCTTCCACGAACCCATTACCCCACGCGCCGTGGCGGGCACTCTGCTGACTGTGGGCGGGGCGGCGGGGCTGTTCTTGGTGCGGTGAGGTTTCGCCCGTGATTCCATGTTTTCCAAGCCTAGTTTCTCGCTTCATCTTCCCTCTGCCAGCCTTGGTCGGATGAATCCAGGCTTTCGTCGGAAGGCACTTTTCAGGAAGCTGCGGAGGCCACAGGCTTTCAGGTGTTCTCGGGGAGGTTGGTCATGAACAAGAAACGATTGGCGTTGGCATTGGC
>JAUYES010000445.1 GCA_030691225.1 Holophaga sp.
GTACCGAACTCATCGCCAGCGGCGAAGGAAGTTCCCACTTCGGGAAGCTGCACGAACACAACATCACCAAGGGCCTCCTGAGCGTAGTTGGTGATACCGACCACGGCAGTGCCATCGCCCAGAGGTTTCACGAATTCGTGATTTTTGGTGTATTTGCAGTCTGCTGGGAACATGATGCCTCCAAAAGAAGATGAGTTAAGTGTAATCGGACTTCGGGTCGGGTTCAGCGAAGGACAGATGCCACTCCGGCAAGAGCCTTTCAGCGATTCAGAAAAAGGTCTTCAGTGCCTTCCGGGCGCTACGATCGGGCCGAACATCCGTTTCGATCACCACCGGCAAGGCGCGCTTGCCGTCCCTGAGTTCCACGGTAGTGCCAGGCATGAGCTTGGTATCGACCTTGATGTAACCGCAGCAGAGGCCCTTGATGGCGAGCCCTTCCGGCTTGTCGGGGGAGGCGATGCTGAAGATTCTGCCCTCGTGGCGCCCGATGGCCATGTCGGTGGCGCAGGTCAAGACGATGCCGATCTCCTTGCCGTCATGGAAGACCTTGGCCTCGTGCGCATCCACCTTGCGCAGATCGTTACCTACGAAGGTCAAAGTCCAGGGCGCATCGCTGGCCTGTTCGAGTGCAGCAGAGCCAAGGAAAGCCTTGGTGAAGCTCTCACCCCCGGGCGCGAAGGGCAGCGCGAAGGGCCAGGGGTGGTGGATGAAGGTCCAGGGGCCGATGTCCTGGTGGGACAGCGGCAGCACTGCCCCCGTGCGCAACGAATCGCGGGCCGCCAGCCCACAGGGCGTGAGACCGAATTCCTGACCGGCCGCCATGATCAATTCCCATAGCTTCACGGTATGAGCCCTTCCCACGAACAGCTCGAAGCCCACTTCACCGGTATAGCCCGAACGCGATAGCAGGATCGGCGTGCCGTCAAGCAACTGCACCTGGGTGGCCAGGGTCGAAACGGGATCGAAATGTCCCTTGGCTGAGAAGTAGGGCAGTTTGTCGAACACAGCCTCGGGATTCTTTAGGAGCTTCGCCATGATCTTGATCGAGGCTGGGCCCTGGATATCGATCTTGCCGACCTGATCGGTCAGATCGACTATCTTCACGTCCTTGCCCTTTGCCTGCTCAGTCAGGTGCTTCGCGACAGGGGCGCCCATGCTGGCGTTGACTTCGATCATAAACTCCCCGTCCAGGAGCTTGTAGACGATGCAATCATCAATTGCGCGGCCCTGCTCGTCTAGAAAAGCGCCGTACACGCACTTGCCATCGGTGAGCGGCGCATTGTCCTTGCCCACGCAGGCGTTCAGGTTGCGCGTGAAGCACCATTGCAGCAGCTCGAATGCGTCCTTCCCGAACATGCGCAGGGTGGCCATGTGGCTGGTGTCGAAGAGCCCTGCTTGGGAAACCACCGCAAGATGCTCGGCCCTGGCGCTAGCGTACCAGATGGGCATCATATAATCGCCGAACTCAACGACATTGGCTCCGTGCGCTTTGTGCCAATCGAATAACGGGGTCTGCTTCTTTACGCTAGCCATGGGAGCCTCCGGGTGGAATTTGCCGTGAACATCCTTGATTCTAGTTCATCCTGACGCCCTTCCCAACCTGCAGAATGTCACAACCTAGCGAGTCGCCTTGAACCCCACAGGGCCACATTCCACACCTAGTCCAACACCCCTGCCGGCCCGCCTCCCTTCATCACGAGTGTCGATCAAAGATGAGCGGAGATAAACGATGGTAAGGCCATCTATTTCTCCCAAAGGCCTGTTCTGAAAACAGAAGTCAATTAGCGGACCACCCAGGGCAAAAGACCGTTCAGGGTCCATGTCAGAGCCCAACCTTGGGATTGTTCCTGGACGAGCAATCCGACCTGAACGGGCAGGATGAGGACCCCTAGCGCTTCGGCTCGGTCCAATTCGGCAGCGTAGGCGGAGTCAATCTCTCGGGCCACATCGAAGGCAGACACATCCTCACGATGAACAAAAAAAACGATGGCAGCGCGATGCCCCTCGCGCACCATGGCTTGGAGTTCACGCAAGTGCTTGGTGCCCCGCTCACTCACGGCATCTGGAAAACAAACATGATTGCCACAACGTAGAGTGGCATTTTTTACCTCAATATAGACAGAGCGGCCGCCTTCATCCTTGGCCAACACGTCAATGCGGCTGCGTTCAGCACCGTATTTGATTTCGGTCCTGACCTCGTTCAGTCCGGAAAGCCCTGGCAACACGTCTCTACGTGCGGCCTCCGCCACCACTTTATTGGGAATCCCGGTATCGACTCCCACCCAATGCCCTTCGCGCTCGCAGGCGATCCAGGTGAACGGTAGTTTTCGTTCAGGATTTGAGGCAGGCTCCAAGAGCACGCGATCACCCGGTTCCCAACAAGTTTTCATGGTTCCCGTGTTCGTGGTGTGGACAGTGACGACGGAACCACTTTCCAGTTCCACATCCGCCAGAAAACGTTTGTAGCGGGAGAGGATGCGGCCTAGAACCAGTCCCCGTAGTGTTATCACGGCCATTCTTCCAGAATCTTTGTGATGGCTTCCGCCAGGTTCACTGCCACCAGGTCGGCCATGGATTCGTCTGCAACCACACCGTATCCTGTCCGAACCAGAGCGACTTTGCACCCCGCGTTCCGCCCTGCTTCCAGATCAATGGTCTTGTCACCGATCATCCAGGATCGGGCTAAATCGATTTCGTGCTCTTCTGCGGCCCGCAACAGCATTCCGGGATTGGGTTTGCGGTCCGGATGGTTGGGATGGCGATAGTCATCCCGAGCTTCGGGATGAAAGGGGCAATGATAGGCACCATCGATGTGGGCGTTATCGAGGTGGAGCAATTCATCCAAGCGCCCCATTACGGACTGGTAGTCATCCCACCCAAATTTTCCTTTGCCGATGCCGGCCTGATTCGTGATCACAAGAACGGGAATTCCGCGATCGTTCAAGTTCGCGATGGCCTGCCCCACGCCCGGCGTGAGCAGGGTGTCTTCCGGACGGCAGAGGTGGTCCACCTCCTCGGCAAGGGTTCCATCTCGATCAATGAAAACAGCGGGTCGCTTCGGCACAGTCACGCATTTCCTCATACTTCCATCATGAAAAGGGGAACGGCTCAAGCCTCTTTGCCCTTTGGCTGGGTGGCACGGAAAAAATAATGGGTTCCGGAACACAACACCAAAATCGCCACTAGGTAATAGACCCAGGGAAACAACCAGTGCGTCCAGAACCGCACCCCGATGACGTTTACAATCAGCGCGAAGCTGATAGCCGACAGTTCCACCGCCGTGGTGATTTTTCCCAAAAGGCTCGGACGCAAACGATCGAGCCCCAATCGATCAAAAGCCAAAAAGGCCACCAACGAAAGCGTAAGATCCCTGGATACAGCTAAAATCGCCACCCACATGGGAATCTTGACCACGAGTTGAAGATTCGGGAGCGCCATCAGGATGAACGCAGTGGTCATCAATAGCTTGTCTGCCGCCGGATCCAGGATTGCGCCCAATTCCGATCCCTGGTTGAAGCGGCGCGCGATGAAACCGTCCAACAAATCGGTAAGACCAGCGCCCATAAAAATCAGGCAGGCCTCTAGCGCGTGCCCATACCAGAGCGCGATGGCAAAAAACGGCACGGCGAAGATTCGCAGCAGCGTGAGTAAGTTTGGAAGGGTTATCAACATGGCTCTCAGCAATAAGTGCATTCTACATGGACAAGATGTGATCCAGGTCGCAGCAGGTTGCCTTGCCTTCCTAATTCCTGACGTTAGACTTGAGATGGAGTTGAGATGACGTCTCAAGGTAACCACAAAAGATTGAGCGACCTACATCCTGGAGAGGGTGCAACTGTCGTTGAGGTTCAAGCGAAAGGGCCGGTGCGCCGACGCCTTCTCGAAATGGGCTTTATTCGTGGAGCCCATTTGAAAATTGAAAAGCTGGCCCCCCTTGGAGATCCCATGGAACTGGTCATCAAGGGTTACCACCTCTCCCTGCGCCGGGAAGAGGGCGATTGCATCATCGTCACCCAGGAGCAGTAATGGTGACCATCGCCCTGGCCGGGAATCCCAATTGCGGGAAGACCTCTATTTTTAATGCCCTGACAGGGGCGCATCACCATGTCGGCAACTGGCCGGGTGTCACCGTTGAACGGCTCAGCGGTGTTTCCGAGATGGGCAGTTTGGAAGTCGAGGTGGTCGATCTCCCCGGCACCTACTCGCTAGCAGCTCAGAGCGAAGATGAACGCATCGCATCCCGTTTTTTGGCCGACCCCACGGTCGATGTAATCGTGAATGTCCTGGACGCTTCGAACCTGGAGCGGAATTTCTATCTCACTACCCAATTGCTCGAGCTTCATCGGCCCATTGTCTACGCCCTCAACATGACCGATGACGCCGAACGCAAGGGCATCAAGATTGATCTTGAGGCCCTGTCGGCCCTACTTGGGGGCCCAGTAATACCCACCGTGGGAAACCGACAAGACGGAAATCAGCAACTCAAAGACACTATCGCCCGAGTAATCTCCGGCGGGGAACCCTCAATCCGACCCGTTTCCGTGAATTACGGCGAGGATATTGAGCGAGAGCTCGTGAAGTTGGCAAAAGAAATTGGTCGAGACGAACGGCTTGCATCCGAGCAGCCTCCGCGCTGGCTGGCGCTGCAACTCCTCGAAGCGGCGCCAGAAGCCGAAGCATTGGTTGAACAGAGTCACGCTCGAAGCGCCATTCAGGCCCAGCTTCACGCCAGCCTTGGTTTTCTAGAAAACCATCTCGGTGCCGATGGGGGCACCCTTTTGGCGGAGCGTCGTTACGGCTTTTCCCATGGCCTTGTAAAAGAAGCCATCGAGCAAACCGGCGATGGACAGCGCACCTTCACCGATAAACTCGATAGCCTTTTAACCCACCGTTGGCTGGGAATCCCGATCTTCATCGCCACCATGATCGGGGTTTATGCCCTCACCTTCGTTCTGGGCAAATACCCTCAGGATTGGATTGCCGCGGGTTTCGCACACCAACACGATTGGGCCACCGCCCACGTACCCCCAGGCGAACTGGCCAGCCTTCTCGTGGATGGCATCATCCCTGGCGTTGGCGCCGTGGTGGTTTTTGTTCCCGTGATCATGCTGCTCATGGGCTGCATCGCTTTCCTTGAAGACACAGGCTATATGGCCCGAGCCGCCTTCATCATGGATCGCCTGATGCACTTGATGGGACTTCACGGCAAGAGCTTCATCCCACTCATCATGGGAACAGGATGCAATGTCCCAGCCGTGCAAGCCACTCGCACCATCGAGAGTCGCACCGATCGATTCATTACCATTCTGGTTTGCCCATTGGTTTCGTGTTCGGCCCGCCTGCAGGTCTACATCCTGATTGCCGGAACCTTTTTTCCTCCGGTGCAGGCAGCCCTGGCCATCATGGCTCTCCATTTTCTAGGCTTTGGTTTGGCCATGGTGATGGGCAAAGTCCTGCGACTTACTCTTTTTCGAGGCGAAAATGCTCCCTTCGTGATGGAGCTTCCCCCTTACCGACTGCCCGTTTTAAAAAGCACGGTCATCCATATGTGGGAAAAAGGTCGCGTCTTTCTTTCCCGCGCCGGCACTGTCATTCTCGCAGGAGCCACCCTTGTTTGGTTCCTTTCACACTATCCGGGAATCGCCAATCGACAGTGGACGGCGGAGCGTCAGCAGATGGAGCAAACCATCCGGGCCAAGCAACTCCCCGTACTTCAGGAAGCCGACCAACTGGCTGCCCTTCAGCTTGCTCACCAAAGTCGCGTCATGAATTCCAGCCTCGCCGCCCACTTTGGAAAGCTGCTTCAGCCTGCTCTCGCACCAATCCTGGATCCTGATAACAACAGGCCCGAGGCATGGAAGGATGGCGTGGCCCTCACCGCCGGTTTTGTGGCCAAGGAAATCGTAGTTGGCACCATGGCCGTGGTGCACCAAGCAAGCGCCGAAAAAGCCGAAGCAGGTGCCACGTTGAGCCCACTTCAGGACACCCTGAAACGACGCTCGGGAATGACGCCTCTCACGGCCCTGGCCTTCCTGGTCTTCATTCTCATCTACACGCCGTGCCTTGGCACCGTGGGCATGATCCTGAAAGAAACGCGCAGTTGGGCCTGGACTGCGTTTTCCATCGGATACGGGCTAGGACTGGGCTGGATTCTGGCCTTCGCCACGGTTCATATTGGCCGGCTCTTGGGCTACACATGAGGCAACGATGAACCCGCAAACGTGGATCGCCTTCGCTGCTGTCGCCCTTGCCGTTGCCTACCTCGGCAGAGGTTTATCCAAGTGCCTTCGTGGCTCGGAAGGCTGCGCTTCGGGTTGCGGATCCTGCAGTTCAAAGACCTGCTCCGCAAAGAACCTTGGCAAATTGCAAAAGGACCAGGCCTGATTTGGAATCCTGGTCTACCGCTCCTCATCCTTAATTTCGCCTGCCTCAAGCAGATTCGTGATGAAGCGCTGAAGCTCATCCTCGCCCAACACGCCGCGCCTCTGAAGCATTTTAATGATGCCCAAAACGAGGGTCCGTGTTTGAAACGAGTCGAGCTTTCTGGCCTGCAATCCGGCCCCTGTCCGGGAATGGATTACCAGGGGAGTGTCTGCAGCCGCTATGCGAGCCGGAGGAATCGGACTTTCAGCGGTTTTGACCGGATCTGAAGTGAAAAAATTGAAAGGGTTGGGCGGGTCGGAAGGAACCGGTAATGGTGGAAGCTCGGCGGTGGTGGGCAAATCGTCGAAAAAAGGATCCCGGGAGTATTTCCCTGGTTCGGAGTGGTGAACCACAATGGCATCCATCTGATTCGGCAAATCGAGAGCAACAGGCAGTGCTGTTCCAGGAGCCCCGGTAACCGATTCTGGACGTCCCGCAAGCGCATCTAGCTTCCGATACTGTTCGACCAAAGCGAGCTTCAGCGAGGAATGGGAAACCACCACGGGTTCGATATTCAAGCCAGACGCAAAACGAGCGCTATCGATGGAATTGAGATCCGACGGATCGGTCATGGCTAAAACCAGCGACCTCGGTTCTTTGAAAGCAATGGGAAGAATATGCAGTTGCTCCGCCAAGCGGCGAGGAATACGTCGAAGCACATCAATAGGAACATCTAGGGCTTTTGTGTCCAGACGAGGGACGCCGGTCTGATGCGCGAGGAAATCCATCAGGACCTCCTCGGAAACAAACCCCATCGACACAAGGTTGCTACCCATGCGCCCCCCTGCGATCCGCTGGTGACGCAGGGCTTCCTGAAGCTGAGCCGGATTAATCAGGCCGGCTTCAACAAGCATCTCTCCAAGCTTTTTTGTGTCTGAAGCCATTGGGTAAGAACCTTTCTGCATTAGAATTGAGAGAAGTCTACATTTAACACCAATGCTCCGCCAGTTACTAAGGATTCTAATGGACTCCACATCCGAAGCACTGCTGAGATCGTCCCTCCACGACTTGGCCAATGTCCTTTCTGGAATTCGCGGAATTCTCGAATTGAGTAACCCTGAACAGCCTTTAACGCCTCGAGATCGATTGCGGCTGGATGCGGTCATTTCCGATGGGGTGGTTGCCCTCGAACGCTCCCGGCATCTGGGAATGGGCACTCTGCCTGAATCCATGGTGGAGTCTGGGATGGATTGGAGGCACCAGCTTTTAGAGCAATTACAACCCATGGGTGTCCTTTTCCGTCGAAATTTCCAAATCCGCTTTGCAGGGGAACCTGCGGAGGACCGTTGGCCAGGAGAGCTCTTGCGCGGCTATACAACGGCCTTAACCCGCCAGATCCTTCCCTACGTCCAAGCAGAATCTTTGGAGATCGTCACGCAAATTCACCCCAAAGAATGGTGCTTGATTTGGCCCCAGGCCACCGTCATACCGGAGAGTCTGAAGCCAGAACTAGCCGCTAGGCCAAGGGATATCAGTGCCCGTTGGGCCCTTCGAGTCGGCGAATCCTTGGGTGCGGTAATTCGTGTCAATGCCGATGGACTTACGGTTCGAGTCCCAAGGTTCTAAGGTGAAGGCATTTTGAAAGCCCAAATGCCCCTGCGTCAGGCCTTAGCGCCGGCGCTTGATCTTTTAACGACCCTTTATCAGCGACCTGATTCCATCGCCATGGATCCGTTATCGGTCCCGCTCTCCTATTCGGAACCCTGGGATAGGGAATTGGCGGCCTGGGTTGCGGCCCACCTCGCCTACGGCCGGGTGGCGCCGATGCTCAAGGCCATTCGCAGTGCCCTTGCCCCCATGGGGTCCCATCCTTCATTCTGGCTTCGATCCCAAAGCCAGGCTCAAGCAAGAAAGGTCCTAGAGGCCTCGTTAAAGGGCTGGGTCTGGCGGTTTCACACCGCGAACGACCTTGTAGAATGGATCCTAGCCTGGAAGCGCCTGGACGAAGCCTCTGCGTTTCAGGGGGTCGAGAGCCACCTTCTGCCTAGACTTGGGACTTCGCCCGACGAATGCCTTTCCCGCCTTGTTCAATCCCTGCGGTTGGAACTGCCGCCAAGTCGAGGCACCCGCTTTTCCCTGCCGGATCCACTGGAGGGAGCCGCTTGTAAGCGATGGCGGATGTTCCTTCGCTGGATGGTGCGGGAGGGCTGGCCCGACCTTGGGCAATGGAAGCATTACCCAAAAGTTGCTCTGATGATTCCACTCGACACCCATGTTTCTCGGATTTCCCGAATGATTGGGCTTACCACCCGAAGCACTCCCGATGCCCGAATGGTTGAGGAAATCACAACTGCCCTGCGATTACTCGATCCAGTTGACCCGATCCGCTTTGACTTTGCGCTTTCGCATCTCGGCATCCTGGGCGATTGCCCAGGGCTCCGAAGCCTGCCCCGTTGTGCCCCCTGCCCTTTGGTCGAGATTTGCGGGGCCGGAGTGACAAAACGCAAAACCCCTTAGCATTCTTCTCCTGGAACAGCCCGGAGACTCTACACTTGAAGTGGCTACCAGGAAGGACTCACACCTTTCCAAAAGGAGTGACTGACCGGTCGGGCCTTGGGCCCACCCATGCGGTACCGCGCAATCCCATCATGTGTTTGCCATGCAAGTGCGACCTTTCATCCACCGTCCCAAGGAGAATTCCATGATCGTCCTGACCCTGAACGCGGGATCCAGCTCCCTGAAGTTCAACGTCATCAACATGGCCACGGAGGATTCGATTGCCGATGGAATCGCAGAGCGCATCGGCCTGAAGGAAGGTTTTGTGCGCTGGACCATCCAGGGCGAGAAGGGTCGCCTGGATGTTGATATGACGGACCATCGGCAGGCCCTGAGCCACATCATGGAAAAGCTCCACGAGACAGTCCTGGTGGGCGAAGACGTTATGGGTGTCGGTCACCGGGTCGCCCACGGCGGTCCCAATTTCGGCGATCCGATGGTCATCACGCCCGAGGTGCTGCGCGAGATCGAGGAACTGGCCTTCTACGCGCCCCTGCACAATCCCGCCAACGCCATGGGTATCCGCACCGCCCAAGAAATGTTTCCAGATGTGCCCCATGTGGCGGTCTTCGACACAGCCTTCCACCACAGCATGCCCGACTACGCATACACCTACGGGCTTCCCCACGAACTGAACAAAAAACTGGGCCTGCGTCGCTACGGCTTCCACGGGACCAGTCATCGCTACGTGGCCGAACGCACCGCCGCCTTGCTCGGCAAGCCCCTCGAAGAACTCAAGATCGTCACCTGCCACCTTGGCAACGGCAGCTCCGTCACCGCCGTGGATTGCGGCAGGAGCGTGGACACCAGCATGGGGCTGACACCGCTCGAAGGCCTGATCATGGGCACCCGCTGCGGCAACGTGGACCCAGGCGCTCTACTGACGATCATGGAAAAGGAGAACTTGGACGCCAAAGGCCTCAGCAACCTACTTAATAAGCAGTCTGGGCTCCTGGGTCTCTCGGGCATTTCTTCCGACTGCCGCGAGATCGAAGATGCTCTGAATTCTAGCGATCGCGCTCGCCTGACCTATGAGGTATTGAGCTACGGCGTACTGAAGTATGTCGGTGCCTACGCGGCCGCCATGAATGGTGTGGACGCCATCACCTTCACCGCAGGAATCGGCGAAAACGGCCCCGTGCTGCGCTCCTGGGTGTGCAATCACCTGACCAATCTGCTTGGTATCGAGCTCGACGAGAAGATCAACAACACCCGCCGCAAGGACAACCGCCTCATCTCCACGCCCAATTCGCGTGTGGCCGTGGCCGTTATCCCAACCAACGAAGAACTGATGATTGCCCGCTACACCGCAAAATTCCTCTAAAGCAATTTTTCAAAAACGTTCTCCCTTATAGTGATTTCGCCTCGTTTCCCCCTGGCTCCGCATCATCGGATCAGGGGGAAACCTTTAGTTGCACACTCAATCCTGACGCCAGGAAGTGCTTCCAGCTAAGATAGACAGCCCGATTCGTTTTGTTTCCACCCAGCCTTTTCTGAGGTCTCCATGTCCCTAACCGCCGCCCGCGAATACCTTGCCTTTCCCCATCTCGAAGCGGATCTTCGCAGCGAATTGGAACTATTGGTCGCTGCGGCTGAAACCGGTGACGCCAGTGCCATCGCCGAAATCGAAGACCGCTTTTTCGAACCCCTGGCCTTTGGCACCGGCGGTTTGCGAGGCATCATGGCGGCGGGCTTGCGGCGCATGAACAAGCCCAATATTCGGCGCGCCACCATGGCTTTGGCCCAGGTTGCCAAACGCCGTGCACCCAATGGCAAAACCGCGATCGTGGGCTTCGATACGCGCCTACAATCCGATGTATTTGGCCTGGAAGCCGCACGGGTGTTGGCCGATGCAGGCTATACCGTTTATCTCGGCGACCGTCCGCTTCCTACGCCGTTTCTCTGCTACGCCATGCGACAACTGGGCACCACCTGTGGAGTGATCGTTACCGCCAGCCACAACCCCAAGATCTACAACGGCTACAAGGCCTACGACGATCAAGGCGGGCAAGTCGTAGCTCCCTGGGACACCGAAGTGGAAGCCACCATGGCCGCCCTCCCTTTGGTGCCACTACCCCCCAGTGAAACGGCAGATGCCCGCATCGTGCCCATCCCCAAAGAAGTCGAAGAAGCCTTCTACGCGATGAGCCTCGGTTTCCTGGCCCATCCCAAGGTCTTCACCCCTGCCAAGATTCTTTTCACACCCTTCCATGGCACGGGCATCGCCTTCGTGCCCGAACTCTTCAAGCGCGCGGGTCTGCCGCTGGAGATCTGCGAGCGCCAAGCGGTCCAGGACGGCACCTTCCCCACCGCACCTCGACCCAATCCCGAAGAAATGGCCGCCTTCAAGGTGCCCTTGGAGGATGCTGAACGCCTGGGTGTCGACGCGATTTTGGCCAATGATCCCGATGCGGATCGGCTGGGTGTTGTGCTCAAACACAAGGGCCAATGGATCCAAATGACCGGCAACGATATGGCCGCCCTCACACTGGATTATCTTGCTACCGAACATCACACCAAAGGGACGGTGGTCACGACTGTGGTCACCTCGGATTTCCTTGCCGAAACTGCCAAGCTCCACGGCATGGAAACCGTTTGGACGCTCACAGGCTTTAAGAATATTGCCGTGTGCATGCATCGGTTGGTCGATCTGGGTGAAACCTATGCCTTCGGCGCCGAGGAAAGCATCGGCATGTGCCCCAGCGGCGAAATGCGGGACAAAGATGGCGTAACGGCAGCGCTGATCGTGGCGGAAATGGTGGGCCACTACAAAGCACTGGGCCAAAACCTCATGGAGGCCGTGGAGGCTCTTCAAATCAAGGTTGGCGTCTTCCACAATCGCCTTGTGAACCTGGAAGATCCAAAACCTGGCGGTGCCCAACGCTTTGCCGAAGCCATGACACGCATCCGTCAGGCAGGACTGCGCGAATTCGCCGGCGAACAGGTGATCAGCTGGGAAGATTTCTCTACGGGCCTTTGGTACGCGGAAGGCAAGCAGGAGCCCATCCTGGACCGCCCCGATCGACGCGATATAGCTCTGCCCATCGATCAAAGTAACGTCTTGAAGTTCCGCTTCCGAAGCGGCGCCTTCGCCGCCTTCCGCCCCAGTGGCACTGAACCCAAGCTCAAGGTCTACCTGCAGAGCCGCAGCACTCCCGAACTGCTGGATCGTTTGGAAGCCGAAGCCCGGAAACTGCTCGGACTAGGCTAACCCAAATAACGTTTCTCAAACCATCTTCCACCCAGCGCCAAGCCACCTCCCCAGAGGAACAGGGCCGGCACTAAGGCCCAAGGGCCAAGTTCGGAACAGGCGGTAAAACCTAGGGCCATGAGAAGCACTTGCCCTCCGCTATAGGCCAGCGAGGCTCCGCGCACCAGGCGCCATGGCAGTTGGGGACCGGCCTTGGCCGTGCTCGCCAGATTGCCTATCGCTAACACGCAGAGCCCGGCAACGAGTCCAGACAGGGGCGTCAAGAAAAGCACTAAGGGTAACAACACCACGAGAAACGCAATGTTCTTGGCGAGCAGAATTTCCCAGCCCCGCAGGGGCAGCAACCGATAGCGTGCCGCAGCCTCACGATCCAGGGCGAACAGTTGCTGGGCGCTCGTGCTGACGGCCAGCACCACCATGAAGGTGACGGGAGCCGCCAGATCCTGTTTAGGGTCGGGCTTCCAGGCGATAGCGAGAGTGCCCAGAACACTGATGCTCATGGCCAAGTAGGTATCCAGGAGGCAAAAGATCTCCCGGAGGTTCTTCTTGATCAGGAGACCCAGGCGCCCAGACAGCATCCCCAAACCCCGTCCTCTATGAACGCCGCCGGGGCGAAGGGTGTCCAGAAACAACGCGCAACCGTTGGCCAGCACAGGAACTGCCAGAACCAGCCAGAGTTTGCTGAGGGTCCTTGGACCGAGGAAAAGAAGAAGGCCCGCCGCCACCCATAGCACAGGTGAAAGGAACAGGCTGCCAAGCCGCAACCGAATGCGGTCCCAGGACGTGAGAGGCAGGAGGGAAAGCCGTTCCCGGGGTAGGCTGCGCATGGGGTCCAGGCTCAAGGGGAAGAGGATCACGAGCCCAAGGAAAAGATGGAAGGACCGGTAGTATTGCGGATGCTCATAGCTCAGCAAGAACGCGAAGATCACAAAATTGTTCGAGAACAGGGCGTCAACGAAAGGCAGACCTCGTCGGGTGGCCCCGGTCATGGCCCTCAGGAGCGGGAGGACATGAGCCATGTAAGGTCCACCGTTGGGATCGGAATCAAAAAGTGGGTTTCGTGCTCCATATCGACCAGAGCTTCCCTGGAAAGATCCTTCACCAGCCTTCCACCCGCCATCATCAGACACCGGTCCGCTAAGTTCGAAACCACGGAAAGGATGTGGCAACTGAAGAGCACCGTCCCTCCGTTGGCTGCGAAGGATTTCAGCAGGCCTTGAAGGACCTGGGCAGCAGCGGGGTCCAGCCCTTCAAAGGGTTCATCCAGCAGCAGCACCCTGGGGCCATGCATCAGGGCCATGCCAAGGGCGGTCTTCTTGCGCATGCCATGGGAGGCGTGGTCCGCTTGGCAGTGCCTCCGAGATTCCAAGCCCAGAAGACACAACAATCTTTCGGCTCGATCACGGACCACACCAGACTTCAGCCCGTGGACCTGCCCCACCATGAGGAGGTGCTCCTCAAGGGTGAGATGATCAAATAAAGCCAAACGGTCTGGGACTGTTCCGAGGATCCGCTGGAGATGCGCCGACGCCCGGGCCGGGTCCACGCCTCCCACTACCGCCGAGCCGCTGGTGGGGCGTGACTGGCCTGTAAGCATGGATAAGGTGGTGGATTTCCCTGCACCGTTGGCACCCATAAAGGCACAGAGGCTGCCCTCAGGCAGATGGAAGTCCAAGTCGTCCACCGCAAGGGATGAACCGAATCGTT
>JAUYES010000448.1 GCA_030691225.1 Holophaga sp.
TCCGTCACCAATAGATCCCGAAGCTGGTTGGAGATGGTACCCATGCTGTTGCCCCACCCACCGTGGCGCCAGCCGTGCCATGCATCAGGAGCTGCCTTGAACTCGATGATGGCAACCCGCGGTAACTTGGCTTTTTGCTCCTTGGTCAACTTCTGCGCAAACACAGGCATCGCCAACGCCATGGCTGCCATGAGTGTGAGAAATAGCTTTCCCATTCGCATCGTGATTTCTCCTTGGGCGGAATGCCCCGCAATAACTAGTCGTCGATGAGCTTACTTCGGAGCTCCTTGCCGAGTTTGAAGTAGACCACCCGTTTCGGCGGCACTTCTATGGATTGGCCACTGCGAGGATTGCGACCCTGCCGCGCCATGCGATCCCGCAGGCGGAAGCTGCCAAACCCTCGTAATTCAACGCCATCGCCCTTGTGCAGCGATTCCACGATGCTGCGAAGGAAGGTATTCACCAGAATATCGGCCTCTTTTTTTGGGATATCCAGGTTCTCCATGAGGTGCTTGGACAAGTCCGCTTTTGTGAGTGTCTCCGTTGCTTCCATGGCGAGCTCCGATGTGTGGTGGCACGAGTTTCACTATCAGAGCCCTATCCGGCCATTCGGTCAAGGGGTTGCGTGGGTAGTTTCCATAAAAAAAGGGGGGCGAACCCCCTTTTTACAGAAAAATGCAACTTTCGAAATATCAGCGTGATAGCCAATCCAAAAGCCAGCGTGGGCCTTCGCCTGTGGCGCCCTGGGTGCGGTAGTCGCGTTCTGCGGTGGACCACCCACCAGAAAGATCCACGTGGGCCCATGATTCATGGTCCACAAAATCCCTCAAGAACATGGCAGCACTAATGGCTCCACCCCAACGAGTACCAGAAATATTCTTAATATCGGCGACATGACTCTTGAGCGCCTCGCGATATTCCGCCACCAAGGGAAGCTGCCAAAGGTGTTCTCCGGTGGATTTGCCCGAATCCAGGAGGTGTTCAACGAGCTTCTGGTCTTCGCCAAAAACACCGGAAACACCGTCGCCCAGCGCGACAAGACAAGCGCCCGTCAATGTGGCTAGGTCCACGATGTGATCAGGCTTCAACTCGGAGGCGTAGTGAAGCAGATCCGCCAGCACTAAACGACCCTCGGCGTCCGTATTGAGGACTTCGATGGTCTTGCCGCTGCGACTCCGCAAAACATCACCAGGCTTGTAGCTGGAACCGGAAGGCATGTTTTCCACGAGCCCCACGATGCCCGTGACCTGAACGGGAATCTGGGCCTGGGCGCACGCTGCCAAGGTGGCCAGCACGATGGCCGCACCGGCCATATCGTCCTTCATGGTTTCCATGCTGGAACCGTCTTTTAGCGATAGACCACCCGAATCAAAGCAGACCCCTTTGCCCACCAAGACCACATGTTTCTTGGGTTTTTCCTTAGGCATGTAGTCGAGTTTGATGACGCGAGGCGTGCGGACAGAACCCTGCCCCACGGCCAGAACGCAATTGAAGCCACCCTTGGCCAGGGCTTCCGGATCCATGATCTCGATGCCCAGTTTGTGCTGCTTAGCCAGTTGCTGGGCTAAAACGGCGAAGGATTCGGGATATAAATCGCCTGCCGGAGTGTTAGTCAAATCCCGAACCCGGTGGCACGCTTCAACCCCAGCCTCGATCTGGACCAAGTGACGCCGAGCCTTGCGGGTGTCGTCACCGTTGGTAAAGAGTTCAATGCGCTCGAACTTCTTGGGCTCGGGCTTGCCCTTGAATTTTACAAAATCGTAGTCAGCCAGCATGACGCCTTCTAGCGCGGCGATCTGAACTTCGTCGTGGTCAAGGATTGAGGTGGCGGGAGATACCAGGCCAATGGCTTTCCAGCCTTTCTTGAGGCAGAACCGACCCGCAGCGCCGATGGCTTTCCGGATCTTATTGTGGGTGACGACATCTTCGTCGCCCAACCCAACAAGTAGCATCCAGCGGCTGTCTTTGACGCCATTGGGATGATGGAGCGGAACAAGTTCAAGATAGTCGGCTTTGAAGTCACTTTCTTCCATGACCTGCCGTGCAACCTTACTGATGGCAAGTGGCAGCCGATGCCGTTCACGCCCCGAAAAGACTGGAACAATGAGGACATCGCCTGAAAAATCCTTTCCTGCCAAAGAACTGATTTCAATGATCGCCATGGAGTTCCTCCTCAAGGACCCCCAATATTACAACCATTTCCGTACAGATGACGAATTTAGATGATTATACGAATGACAGACCAAGAACCATTGTGGAAGTTTTCTTGTTATAAGCCATCCGTCTCAGCAGCATTGGACTCTAAGGCCCCAGGCAGCGTGCCTTCCGGTAGGGTTTCCACCCTCACTAGTTTGTCGCTCAAAATACGGCTGCGCTCTGAAACCGTTCCCAGGCGGCTTTTGGCTTCATCCAATTTGCGGTCCAAGGCCTGAAGGGCTTCGCCGAATCGACCAAATTCGGTCTTAATGGTGCTGAGGAGTTTCCAAACTTCCGCGCTCCGTTTGGAGATGGCGAGGGTGCGGAATCCCACCTGAAGGCTATTCAAGAAGGCCGTCAGGGTTGTGGGTCCCACCAGGGAAACCCGGCATTCTCGCTGAATGCGTTCGAGTAATCCGGGACGACGAAGAGCCTCGGCAAAAAGCCCCTCAAAGGGGAGGAATAAGAGCGCAAAATCGGTTGTGGTCGGTGGTGAAATGTATTTATCCCGAATATCCCTGGCTTGGCTGAGAATTCGTTGTTCCAGGGCCTTTCCGGCAGCCTCCACGGCGATGACGTCTCCAAGCTCATAGGCTTCACCCAGCCGCTGGTAATCCTCGATCGGAAACTTGGCATCGATGGGTAACCAGACATGTTCCCCTTCTTGTGTACCAGGCAGTTTCACCGCATATTCCACCATTTCGGCACTGCGGGGCTTCACTTTTACATTGGCTGAATATTGACCAGGGGCAAGGAATTGCTCCAATAACGCACCCAACTGAGCTTCACCAAGAATTCCACGGCTCTTCACATTGGTGAGGGCGCGCTTGAGACCGCCCACATCTTGCGCGAGAGCCTGCATTTCGCCCAAGCCTCGTTGCACTTGTTCCAACCGTTCGCCCACAAGACGAAAACTTTCGCCGATGCGCTGTTCGAGAGTGACTTGCAGTCGCTCATCCACGGTGCGGCGCATTTCTTCTAGCTTTGTTTCATTGCTGCTGCCAATTCGCTCCAGGCGCTCCTGCACCTGAGCCTGAATGGCTTCCAAGCGAGTCCCTTGATCCAACCGCCCCTGGCGCAGCTCTTCGCGGAGCGGCTGAAGTTGGGTTACGAGCAGGTTTTGAAATTCCGTGCGACTGCGGCTCGCAGAATCTTCGACCTGTCGCCCAAGGAGATCCCCATCCCGTCGAGGCCGCCAAGCGCCGACAGCGGCGACCAAGGTTAGTAAAACCGCCAGGGAAAGAAGGAGTAGTTCGAGGGTCATTCCACCAGCCTAGCTGCTGGCAGGGTCCATTCCGCATTCCGATTCGTTTCGGTGGGTGTTAGCGTCAATTCGGCTACCCATTCCGTGGGCCAAGGTCCATCACTACCCGCCCATTCCACGACCAGGAAATCACCCGGAAGGACCTGCTCCTCTAACCCGAGAGACCAGCTTCCAGCCTCTCCCAATCGGTAAAGATCCAGATGAAAGACCCGGCCCCTCGGGGATTCGTAGCGGTGCAAAACCGCATAGGTCGGTGAAGCCACCTGATCAGGGTCACCACCCAAACCGGCGACAAAGCCTCGTGTCCAGGTGGTTTTTCCAGCCCCCAGTTCGCCCTTAAGCAACCAAGTACCACCTGCTGGAGTCTGCGCAGCGCAGGCTGCGCCGAAAGTTTCCGTGGCTTCTTCGTCGAGCAGAAAAAGGTTCTTAGTGCTCATCAGGCTCTCTCAAAAGTGCGGCCAGACTGACGCCGAGTTCTCTTACCAGTAATGGGCCAGAGCCCAGACGATCCGCGGCGGCACCATGCAACCACACCGCTTCAGCCACCGCCTGCCTCAGGTGAATGGGACTGCGCAGAGGATGGCTTTGCCGCGCCCACATCGCCATTTTGGCCACCACCATACCAGCGAGAAAATCGCCAGTTCCTCCGGTCGAGAGCCCCGGATGCCCTGTGGGATTGACCCAAAGCTGAGTCGTTCCTCCGCCCGCAATAATCGTTTGAGCACCCTTTAGCACCAACACACCGAGGCCTGTGGCTACCGAGCGTGCCTCCCGGAGCCGTTCGTCCGTCGAGCCCGTCAGGGGTTCCGAAAGATTAAACAATCTGGCAAATTCAGCGGGATGGGGCGTGATAACGGTATCAGGGCGGGCCATCCAATGCATCCCCTCTCCATGCCGCAAGGCCGAGGCATCCAGCACCAGCGGGCCTTGCCATTCGGGAATATCACACACGCCACCTGGCCCCACGAGAAGTGCATCAACGCCGTCGGGGATGGCGCCTTCCCACACGCGCACCATGGCTTCGGGAACTTGGGTCGCGATTTCTGATCGCAGCTCCGCATCGGCGAGAACCGTCACCAGTCCAGCTCCCATACGCAGTGCACCGTGTGCGGCCAGTACAGCAGCACCGCTCATACCAAGACTTCCCGCTCGAATCGCGACATGACCGCGTTGGTGCTTGTAGGTATTCCAGGGGGTTGTTTGACCGATTTTCGGCGATTCCAATTTCCAGACGGAAGCCTGGACAGGCGCCCGCAGTGGAATCGGAATAACAACGATTTCGCCGCAAAATTCCCTGGCGGGCCATAGGCCATGGCAAATCTTCAGGTGTCCAAAACAGGCGGTGCGGTGCGCCACAATGGGCACTCCAACAACATCTGCGCAACTCGGATCGAGACCGGAGGGTAGGTCTAGCGCCATGACTTTAAATCCAGCCTTACCCGTCGTGATGGCCGAGTTGATGCCTTGGGCCCAAGCGCTGGCAAGACCTTCCAACGGAAGGCGCACTCCCAGGCCAAAAAGTCCGTCCACCACCCAACCCCGAAGCCCTTCAAGAACCGTTTGCGGCTCCGCCGAATAGCGGTAGTTGCCACCCAAGCCTTCCCAAAGGGCCGCTTGAACGGCAGCATCTCCCGTCCAAACAGGTTCTGGATTTAATGCCCAAACCTCGACCCGTTCCCCCCGAAGTCTGGCCAAACGCGCCAGCGCCAAGGCATCACCACCGTTATTGCCGGGCCCAGCCAGAATGTGCAAAGGCTCACCAGGTGGCAACAAAGCCAGGGCGCCGAGGGCCGCGTGCTCCTGGAGAATTTGCGAGGAAATGCCCCACTGCGAGATAGCCTCGGTTTCCAATACCCTCATTTCAACCGCATCAAGAAGGGGAATC
>JAUYES010000208.1 GCA_030691225.1 Holophaga sp.
GACCCCACTACCTGGCACTGCGTTGCACCGAACCCTTAAGTCCCAGATCACCAACCACGATCTCGACTACTACACCCTGTCCAATGCCGTGCTTCCCACGCGGCTCGAGGAAGGTGAGTTCTATCAGCGGTATGCTGAACTGTTCCGCTTGACCCACCCCAAAGCCAAGATCTAAACGAGGTTTCTGCTTCATGGATGTTTTCATCACCGATATTGCGGCCTACCTGCCCAATGGCCCCGTTTCCAACGACCAGATGGAAGAACTCCTAGGCATGGTCAATCAGGTGCCCTCGCGCACCCGAAAACTGATCCTGCGCAATAACAAGATCACCACCCGCTACTACGCCATCGACCCTGCCACGGGGAAAAGCACGCACACCAACGCCCAGCTTGCGGCCGAAGCGGTGCGACGGCTAAAGCCCTACGAAGGCTTCACTCCAGCCGATATCGAATGCCTGGCCTGCGGCACCACCCAGGCCGACCAACTCATGCCCGGCCACGCCTCCATGGTGCAAGGTGAACTGGCCGCAGCACCCTGTGAAATCGTCAGCACCGCGGGCATCTGCATCGCCGGAATGACCGCGCTCAAATACGCCGCCATGAACGTGGCCCTAGGCCAATGCGCCAACGCCGTGGCCACAGGCTCTGAGCAATCCAGTTCCTTCATGCGGTCCCGCATGGCAGGCACCATCAGCCCCGAAACGATTGATCAGTTCGAAGCCCAGCCGCACCTGGCCTTTTCGGCCGATCTATTACGTTGGATGCTGTCGGACGGTGCCGGCGCGGCCTTCCTGGCCCCGGCTCCCATTCCCGGCAAGCGTGCCTTCAAGGTGGAATGGATCGATATCCATTCCTTCGCCAACGAGCTGGAAGCCTGCATGTATGCGGGCGCCGTGAAGAACCCCGATGGCACCCTTACGGGCTGGCGTGAATTTGAAACCACCGACGAGATGATGGCCCAACGCGCCCTGCTCGTGAAACAAGACGTGAAGCTGCTGCACAAGGAAATCGTCGCCACCACCGCCGATCGCGCCGTTCCTCGGATGCTGGCCAAGCGCGGCCTCAAGGCGGAAGATGTCGATATCTTCGTCGCCCACTATTCTTCGGACTTTTTCCGCCTACCGATCTACGAAGGTCTGCGCGATATCGGCTTTCATATTCCGCTGGAGAAGTGGTTTACCAACCTACCCGACAAGGGCAATACCGGCAGTGCCTCAGTGTTTATCATCCTCGAAGAATTGCTCCGCTCCGACCGCATCAAACCCGGCGACAAGGTACTTTGCTACGTCCCAGAGAGCGGCCGTTTTTCGATCTGCTACGCCCTGCTGACGGTGGTTTAAGGTGGATGACGCGGAAGTCCCCCAGGAGGACAACGTCATCTTCAAGGGCCTTCGCAAGGCAGTTTACGCGCGGGGTGTGGATGGCAAGGTGAGACCCGTGCCTTCCACGGGCTGGCAGGTCGAGGAAATTGTCACCCGCCAAGCCTTGGATCTGCTGGCCACCCAAGCCGAAGAAGCACGCCAGCGCGCCCTTCGCGGGGAAGCCTCGCCTTTAGAATTTCACATGTGCTGCGCCCGCATGGACCTAGCCCTGCTCTCCCAATGCACCGGTATTTGGCAATGGCGCGTGCGCCGCCATTTCCGTCCCGAAGTCTTCGCCAAACTTTCAGACCAGGTTCTCGGTCGCTATTCCGAGGCCACGGGTGTGCCGGTGGAAAAATTACGGAACGTTGAACCATGACCGCCTTTCAGCACCATCATGCCTCTCATTGCGAGAGCGGCGTGATGGCCGCCCTGGTCACCCACGCAGGCCTACCCCTGTCCGAGCCCATGGCTTTTGGCCTTGCCTCCGCCCTTTCCTTTGCTTATATCCCTTTGATCAAAGTCGGCGGGTTGCCCCTGGTGGCGTACCGAGCCCTGCCCCACGCCATCACCAAGGGTTTGCGCAGCGCTCTGGGCCTGAGCATGGCGGTGGAAACCTTCCGCAACGTCAATCAAGGCGTGGCCAGACTGGATACGCTGGTCTCCCAGGGCCAATTGGTGGCGCTCCAGACCTCGGCCTTCTGGCTGCCCTACTTTCCTGAGGATCTGCGCTTTCACTTCAACGTGCACAACCTGATCGTTTTCGGGCGCGAAGGTGACGACTTTCTGATTTCTGATCCCGTGTTTGAAGAAACTGTACGCTGCCCCAAAGCCGATCTCACGAAGGCCCGCTTCGCCAAGGGGCTGATGGCTCCCAAGGGGCGCATCTACTACACGCAGTCAGCTGTCCAGGCACCCCATTGGGAAAAGATTATTCCCGCCGCCATCCGCAAAACCTGCCGCACCATGCTGGCGCCCGTGTTCTTCGCAGGCGTCAAAGGCATTCGTTCCCTCGCCCGGGCAATGGAAAAGCTCGATGCCGAACAGGCCCCTCGCTTCCTGGGTCATATGGTGCGCATGCAGGAAGAGATCGGTACCGGCGGTGGCGGCTTCCGCTTCATCTACGCCGCCTTCTTGCAGGAGGCCGCCCTACTCCTGAAGCTTCCCATTCTCGAAACCAAAGCCGATGAACTCGTAGCCATCGGTGACGAATGGCGGGAAATCGCCTTGGCCGCCGCCATGATGATTCGCGGGCGGCAGCCCATGGAACCCAAGCGCATCGCCACCTTGCTGCGAGCCCAAGCGGACCGCGAAGAAGCCTTTTTCCGCAGCCTGCGAGCCCTGGTATGAGCCACCATCTGGCAGTCGCTTTTGTCCCACCGATGACCGCCATCGGTTCAATTTCCTGCCAACAAACGTCGATCGCTTTTTATCCTTTTTTATCGGTGTCCATCGGTGTTCATCGGTGGCAAAAATTTCTTTTCTTTTTGCAGACGATGCTTCACGACAAGACCGGAACAGAAAACCCAACGCCTGGATGTAGGCTAGAGAAAAAC
>JAUYES010000449.1 GCA_030691225.1 Holophaga sp.
CGTCCTTGCACCAAGGCACCCAGGGCGTTGGTGACTTCCTCCACCTTGTGGCGTCGGGCCACCAAAATGGGATCGTGTGGGGTTCGTGATTCCCAGAAACGGAACCAGGCATTGCGGGGTTCCTGGGGCAATAGGGCCACCAGTGGCGTGGCTTGCCAGTGCCGGGCGGCCAGGGCCCAGAACCGATCCCAGCGCATGCGATCGCCCATGATTTCCGATAGTTCGCGGATTTTATCGGGGCGAGTGGCGGCGGCCCGAGCCCAGGTTTGGAGCACGTCGCTGTTATCCAGCCAATTGGCCCACCACAGTCGAGTGGTGGAGGAGTTGATTTCAGCGGCACCTCGCACCTGGCCCAGTAACTCCTGCCACCGGGGTTCCAGGAACGCCAGGAGTTCATCCGGGCGATCCCGTCGGGCCAGATCGCGGATCCAGAGCCGGGAGAGATCCGGTTCACGGAATACCATCGTGGTTTTGCCCTGCACCGAAGGGCCGGAAACGATGATCTCGCGACCCGTCTGGTCCACCACGGTCATGGGCGGATTGATCTGCCAGGGCCCCTGTCGAGCCGTCAGATGCCGCTGAGCTAGGGCTAGGCGGGTGGTGCGCTCCAGACCGGATTGATTGAGGAAGGGCCACCAGAAGGTGAGGGCCCGGTCCACGGGATTGGAAGCTCCCGCCGGAGCGAGTTGAGTGATCACGAAGCTTTGCACTTCTTCCTTTTGTTCTGGTCGTCCCTGATTTCTCAGCACAAAGGCCGCCGCTAAAAGGAAATTGGAATCCCCGCTGCGCTTGGCGAGCAGCCGAGTGGGCTGATTCAGCAGGAGGGCGAGCACGAATTGTTTGTCGGCACCTAGGCGGCTGGAAGCCACCGCGGTGATATCAGCAGAGGGCGAATAGAGGCGCAGCGCCAGAGCAGGCAGGCCATATTCCAGCAGTCGTTCCGCGGCGCGGGCTTTGCGTTGAGCCTGTTCGTCTGATCGGGCAGGAGCTTCTTTCTTGAAGGCCTCCAAAGCCGCCGTTTCAATGGCCAGAGCTTTATCGCCTTCGCCGGCACGGGCGTAAAGTTCACTGCGCCAACGCGCTACGTTTTCATCGGCGGCTCGTGGCCGATTCCAGCCTTCCAGGTAATCTGCGGCTTCTTTGATGCGATCTGCCCGCACCAGCAATTCGGCAGCTTCACGCCAGAGATTCTCCCGCTCGGGGCGGACCGCCACGGCGGATTTAGCGGCTTCAATGGCGCCTTCGACCTGATGGAAGGCGCGCTTGATGTCCCGCACGGCCACGGCCCATCGTACATCCCGGGGGCTGCGCTGCTGTTGCTTCTGGAAGAAACCCAGCAGCTCCTCGCCCTTGTTGGCGCGTTGTGAGGAACGGCAGGCGGCCTCCAGCCATTCGCGATCCGTGCGCCGATTGAGGGCTTCGATCCAGAGGCTCAGAGCCGAACCCCAGGCACTTTCCAGATCTGCCGCCCGGGCCATTTCATGGTACAGATCCGCATGGAGATCGGATTCCAGTTTGGTCGTTTCGGTCTTCACGAGGGTGAAGGGATCCCAGGCGGGGCTTTCCCGATAGGAGAGTCGAGCCAGCAGGTGCAAGGCACCCAGGCGGCGCCTGCCTTCCAGCGTGGTTTCGGTTAGCAGCTTGGAGATAGCTCGCCGGGCCCGGGGCAGATCCGCGGCGGCCAGGGATTCCTGGGTGAGCCGTTCCAGGAAGGCTTCGCGATGCCCTGCGGCCGCTTTCGGGGCGGTTTCTTCCAGCAGCACTCGGGCTTCTTCACCCAGCTGGTTGCGGTTGAGGAAGGCCAGTCGATCGTCCAGAAGGCCTAAGCTCCAGGGATAGCGGGAGCCCAGGCGTCTCCATTCGGCGGCGGCTACGGGTACCCCTTTGGCGCGCTCCAGATAGCCCGCCCGGGCCGCTTCGGCCTTGAGCTTGGCGGCGCCTTCGGGCAGGGCGGCGATGCGGGTATCGAGGGTGGCCCACAGGCTGTCGGCCGCAGGCAGGCGGCGATTCTCGGCCAGGAAGCTGGCGCGATCCATTTCCAACCGGATGCGTTCTTCCGCGTTGGGGGTCAGTTCGGCCCGGCGACTCATGACGGCAATCTGGAAATCTAGGGCCTGTTCTTTTTTCCAGCGGTTCTCGATCAGGTGTCGGCTGGAGGATTCCATGGCCTCCAGAAATTCCGGGGCGGTGGCCTTGGTGACCATGTCGCGGGTCTTGTTGAGCAGCACATCTCCGATGCGCCGAATGGCGTCATATTCCTTGGGGCGTTCCTTCACTTTCTGGTCGGCGCGTGCCTCGCGACCCACGGCATCGTTGGGCATGTCCGTGGTGTCGATCCAGGCATCGGCATCCCAGGAGTAGCCGGGCACGGGAGGTTCGATGGTGGCGAGGGGAAAGAAGGCCGCCAGGGTGCGTTCGTCTTCCACGGCGCCAGGTTTCAAGTTCTGGATGCGCCGTTCGACAATGCGGTACACGCGATCCCGGGCCAGCAACTGGGCGAGGCGGCGCAGGGAGCGCTGGTCCTGTTCAAACCAGGAGCCAAAGCCCTCCTGAAGCTCAGGGCGGACGGCGTCCAGATACTCACGCACGGCACCTTCCAGATCCTTTTGGTTTTCTCGCAGCACACCAGTTTCAAAGGCAAAGAAGCGGGGGCGATCCAGGCGCTTGCGCCCGTCTTCTACCACCGCCAGAGCCTCGCGGTCATGGCCGTAATCCCATAGCAGCGTGGCCAGTTCCGAAACACGCTGGGGATTGCGAGGCTCGCGGTCCAGGATATTGCGCCAGGTAGCGATGGCAGTCTCGGGGCGGCCTCGCTCCTCTTCCAGCTCTCCGAGCTCCGTCCAGAGCTGGGCGGGATCCTCCAGAGCGGGGGCCGTGCGTTCAACCAGGGCGCGGGCGGGAGCTGCGTGGTTGGTATCCAGGCCGTTGAGGGAGCGGTGCAGGGACAGTACGCGCTGGGCCAAGGAACCATCGCCTGGATAAAGGCTGGAAAGCCGATCGGCAGCGCCGACGGCCTGCTCGAATTTGGACAATCGGCACCAGCCTTCAAACAGCAGCAGATCTTCCACGGGCGTGCGATCACTGCGCTGTTGCAGGGCTGTCAATTTGGCCTCGAGGGTGCCCTTGGACATGGCTTGGCTAAAGTAGGTTTCGCGCTCGGAGGCCTCGGTGTACAGCAGCGCCCAGCGGCGCTCCGCCATCAAGGTGTCGGGGACAACCACCGGCGCATGGACGGCTGCGGAGAGCTCCGGCTTATAGGTGACATTCCAACTGGCGGTGACTAGGCGCTGGGCTTCGCGGAACACGGTGGGGCTGTGGGGAAAGCGTTCCAGGGCCTTGAATCGCACCCAATCGGCCCACAACACCAAACGCACTCTTCCCGCAACGGTCGGTTGATCCGGGATTTCTACGCGGACGTCACCGGGTGCCCCGGTGCGCTCGAAAATCGCGGAGCCCCGGAACTGAGAGGCGATCTTGTCGGCCAGTTGGCGAAGGCTGCTGTGGTGATTCCGGCGGGCATACCAGCGGGCCGTGCGGGCCCAGATGCCCGTGCCCTGAAAGCGCTGCAGGGCCTGCTCGTAGCGGGGGCCGAGGTCATCATCGAGGTTCCAGCCTTCGAGGCGGGAAGCCAGATTCAGCCACAATTCTTCGGCCGTGGGCATGCGATCCATCTCGCCCAGAATCAAGCCCAGGGAGGTCTGGTGGGAGCGATCCCGGGATTCGGTGCGAGAGAGCGAATCCTGAAAGACATCCGAATAGGAGGCGACGCGCTCCCGGTTATGGGTGCGAGCCCAGGGGCGAGTCTCGCTGGCGTCTTCTTCCGAATATTCTTCTTCAGAATTCTCGTGGCGACCTTGGGCGGGTCGGCTGCCATCGGGCGCCAGGAAGCGCAGGCGGGCCTTCATGAGGCGTACTTCCTCCGTGAGGGGAACCTCTACCTGGCGCATGGCCAAGAGGGCCACGCGGCGCCCTTCATCGGCCGCGGCGCCACCACCGGCTTCCACCTGGGGCAGCAGGGCCAGGGCCGCCTTGCCTTCACCCCGCTCCACGTGTCGTTCCATGATCGCGGCGCGCAGGGACGGCAGGCCGGGATGCTGGGGCGCTCGGCGCGCGAGTTCATCGGCCAGGAATCGGGCGGTGGCAAAGGTGCGATCCGGGAGGGATTCGCTTTCCAGGCG
>JAUYES010000471.1 GCA_030691225.1 Holophaga sp.
GTTGAACGCTGAGTTGGCAAAACGTAAAGGCTATTTTGATTGAACTTATCTTTCACAATAAATGCAGCCCTCGGCTGCATTTATTTTTTGAAAGGTTTTCCCTGGTCAGGGCATTCCTTGGGTGACAGCGTTTGTCATCCCTGAGGTGCCCCATGCGCAAGCTGCTTCCATTTCTTTTCATCAGTGCGAGTCTTGTGGGTTCCGGCACTGCCGCGTGGTTGTGCCAGGACAAGGGTTCCCCAAGCATGCCTCCCCAGCCCTGGAGTGGGGATCCCAGCGATGCCCAAATTCGCGATGCCTTCGGGAAGCAGGGCATTCGGATCAATGGGGCCGAAGTCGCGGGCTTGCGGGCCAATGTGCTTCTGGCCTTGCAGGAGGCTCGTGCCCACGGGATCGGCAATAGCAAGGTCGATTTCGCCGCCGTGGAAATCGCCCATGATCTGGGGTTGGATTCCGGGGCGGGATCCAGCACCGTGCGCAATATTGTTTCGGCCATCGGCTACTTGGTGAATCAGCGGGGCCATGTTCCGCCCCGCCCAACCCCGCCCCCGCCGCCGCCCATGGAATGGCGCACCTACTTTAACGAGACCACCAATCTTTGGCACCAATCCGATTTCATGCAGCTCATGGCCCGTAACCAATTCCATCCCGTAAAGATCAGCTGGGAGGATATCGGCCGTCACCAGGGCAGCGCGTGGGGTGATCGCATCAGTGATGTGGGGATTTGGGTGCGGGAACACGAAAGCGATCCTTCGTCGGCCAAGCTGGCGCTTTCGGTACGGCGCGATGGCAATTTCCGCGACAAGGTGTTGATGGTGCCCGCCGACAAGATCAAGGTGCATGTGAAATCCTCGTGGGGCGGTACGGTGGAGAAGACGTTGCCGCAGCGGCTTCAGGAACTGGGCCTATCCTCGCCGACCCGGGATCGCAATGTGATCGTGTCCAATCAGTTCGCCATCGTGCCGGTGCCTTCGCGCAGCATGCGTGGCGCATCGCCCGAGGGCGTTCCACCCAGGGCCGCCTTCACCTTCAGCATCTTTCCTTACGGCTCCACGAATTTCGTAATCACCGATGTTATCGAGGGGAGTTCCGATGCCATCGTGGGCTCCGGCAATCACCAACTGCTGATGGCCAACGTAAATGGCCAGAAGGCACCCTTCACCGCCAGTCGTGCCGAAGACCGGCCTGACCTGCTCCGCCTAGAGAGGGACTTGAAGGCTCGGGGCATGGATGTGGATGTGCAGCGCTATTACCTGATCCAAATTCCCCTGCGCCGGGATCGGCGGATTCAGGCCAGCAACCTAGGTACGCCTCCCATGGCGAGGGCCTACGGTGGGGTCGTCATGAACGACATGGAAGCCATGCCGTCATCGCCGATGGTTTACTCCAAGGGCGCAAACGCTGCCAAGGCAGAGGAGAAAAGCCTTCAACGCTCGGATGCGACTTCGGGCCTGGGCAAAGTGGCCATTGGTCACGGCGAAGTGGAAGGCTCCTACTTCACGGGCTCCGGTTACCAGGGCGCCCGCGCCGATGAACCGATTCGGGTCACGGTGGTCTACTTCGTCACGCCCGTGGGCAAAGTGACGGCACGCGACATGGAGACCTTCACCAAGGCCTTCACCCAGTGGGATTCCCAGGCCATTTGGGGCGGCAGTTTCGTGACCAAGGAGTAGCTACACCCGTTCACCGTCAAAGCTTTCCAAAGCTTTGACGGGCCCTTTTACACCATGGGCCGGTTGCCTTCCCAGGTGGTTAGCATCTGCGTAAACAGCGGCTGAATGCGGATCAAGGCTTCGTCGATATCATCGGCCTTGAGATCACGGTGGGTGATGAAGCGCAGGGCCGAACCCACGGGCAGAACCCGCACACCGGCGTCCTCCATCAGTTGCAGGGAGAGCGGAATATCGATTACTGGCACCAGCAGGATATTGGTTTCGGGTTCCGCCACCTGGAAACCCATGCCGCGAAGGCCTGACGCCAAGCGTTGGGCCTTCGCGTGGTCTTCAGGGATGCGAGGCAGATAGTCCAAGGCTACAAGCCCCGCGGCGGCCATCACGCCGCCTTGACGGACACCGCCCCCCAGCATTTTGCGCACGCGCCGGGCCTTTTCGATGGTGTCGCGAGAACCGCTCAACACGGAGCCCATGGGCGCACCCAGGCCCTTGCTCAGGCAAACGCTCACGGTGTCGGCGCCCCAGGCCAAGTCGGCCAGTGAATCGCCGGTGGTGGCGCTGGCATGCCAGATCCGAGCACCGTCCAGGTGAATCTTGAGATTCCGAGCCTGGGCGGTTTCCACGAGAGCACGGTGCTCACGGGCGTTCAGGCAGGTGCCTCCCGCAAAGTTATGGGTGTTCTCCAGGCAGAGTAGCTTCGTCTTCAACACATAGTAGGGGCCAGGATTGCCAATGGCCTTGGCCACCTGGAGCGGTGCGATCTTGCCAGGCCCAGCCTCCCAAGGCAGGGCCTCCGGCATGCCACCCGCCAGCCAAGCGGCGGTGCCCAATTCCGATCCCAGAACGTGCGCCGCTGCCGGAGCCAAAAACCGATCGCCGCGTTCCAGATGCACCATCATGGCGATGCCATTGGCCATGCAACCCGTGGGCACCCAAAGCGCTGCTTCCATGCCGAGCATTTCTGCCACACGGCGCTCCAGGCGGTCCATGGTGGGGTCGCGTTCCAGCACATCGTCGGCTACCTCCGCGGATGCCATGGCGGCCCGCATCTCGGGGGTTGGCTGGGTGACGGTGTCGGAACGGAAATCGAGGCGGCGCATTGGGACTCCGGGGAAGGCTTGGACTTCGGGTAATTGAAGCATGTTTGATATTTGAGGTTTACAGAACTGGTTTGCAATGCAAACTGGTTCTGAGTGTTGAATAGGTTCGGCAAAACTTGAGGACGACTCTTTGGAATGGGTTGGAAGCGTGGTTTTGAGGGGGGGGCGATGAGACCTGATGGAACTCTCGAAGAAATGGCTTGGCTCACGGAGTGCTATGCAGCCTATAGAGCGGAACGCGGCAGGAGCTGGAGGATTTAGATGTCTGATCTTGAACCCAATCTCCAACCCATCCTCGCCCTGGACCGCACCGTTCACGAACCCGCACGGTTGGCCATTCTCACGGTGCTTTCCGCGGCGGAGGAAGTGGAATTCCTCTTCCTCCAACGGGTGACGGGGCTCAGCAAGGGCAATTTATCGAGCCACACGCAGAAATTGGAAGTGGCGGGCTATCTGGAAACGGTGAAGGCCTTTCGGGGGCGCATTCCCGTGACGAGTTTTCGGATCACCGATGAAGGTCGTGTGGCGCTGAAGGCCTACCACAAGCAACTGCGGGCACTTTTGCCCGAGGAAGGGAAGCGATGAACGCGGTGGATCTTTCCAAACTCGAAGCGATAACGAAAGATTATGCCGTGTTCCAAGCACGCAAAAGCGGTCTGGCAACGGCCCTGGCAGGAGTAATGGCGCTGCTAGCGATGCCTTTGATGTTTTTGCACCATGATCTGGCCCGGCATTTCGGGATAGGGATGGTCAAAGGAATTGCGCTGTTTATCTATCTTGCGCCCCTACTTTGGCTGGCGCTGAGGCTGGTTTGTGGGAGTCTGCTATACCGAGGCTTGGGCGAGGTCAAGGCCATTCCAGATCTGGCCTATGAACGAAAGCGCATGCACTGGATTTTTGGAATC
>JAUYES010000212.1 GCA_030691225.1 Holophaga sp.
TCTTCACGGATTTACGGGATTCAACGAGCAGAAACAGGGGCTTCACGGTTCGATGGTATGACTTGGCTTTTCGGTCCACAGTCTCGTTTTTTGAGAAAACAGATGAACCGCCAAGACACCAAGACGCCAAGAAAACCCTCCAACTTATTGTGCTGCAGGTCGCCAGATCCCGCATCGCGGGATCTCCGCTGCTGAGGCAGCGGATCACATCTTCGGCCGGAAGTCAGCTCCAAGTGAAGGCGGACTTCAGGCCGAAGACGTGATACGGGCGACCCTGGGAATGGCGCTGCCGCCGCTTTTCTTGGCGAAGGCGCGGAGCGCCGCTTGGTGCCTTGGCGGTAAATCCTGTTGATGACCACGAGAAACCCGGCACAGGCTCTTCTCCACGGGCGTTTCCAGTAGATCCGTGAAGAACCAATTCCTCTGGATTTCGGATTTTCTCTTCGCGTCCTTCGGTGCTTCGCGATAAAAAATGGCTCACGCGGAGCCGCGAAGGGCGCGAGGGAAGGAAGGACTGAAACTGGGAATCTTTTTGCCGGTGCTCACTGGCCATTCACCGATTTCTCTCCAGGGGTGGCCGAAACCCTGAAATATCCCCCCTAAACGACACCATTCTTGCTCCCGTAAGCCTTTTCATCGACGTGTTCGAGTTCTTTTTAATTGGGAGTTTCCATGAAGAAACGCTGGTGGATCCTGGGTGCATCAAGCCTGCTGGTCGTGGCCGTGCTGGTGGCAGCCGGCAAGGGCGGGAAACCTGGCAAGGCTGGTGAGGCCGAAACGCCCTTCCGCCTGGGCAAGGTCCAGCAGGAGGATTTGCAGATCAGCGTGCGCGAGGTGGGCGCCGTGGATCCGGTCACCAAGGTGGATGTCAAGAGCACCGTCAGCGGCAAGATCGTGGGCCTGAAGGTGCGCGAAGGAGCCGTGGTGAAGGCCGGTGAGGTTCTGGCTGAAGTCGAGCCGGACGTGAACCAGGCCCAGACCCTATCGGACGTGAAGGGCAACCTCTCCCAGGCCCGGGTTAGTTTCAAGAATTCCGAGCGGGATTTTCAACAGCAGGCGTCGCTCTTCAAGGAAGGCCTCATCTCCGAGCAGGCCTATCGTGGCGCCAAAACGACCCGCGATCTGGCTGAGGAGTCTTTCAAATCCGCTGAGACCCGCTACCAGATCGTGGAGGATCGAGGTATTCCCATCAGTGGCAACGCCACCAGTCAACGAGCTCGCGTGACGGCGCCCATGAATGGCGTGGTGATCAAGAAGGGCGTTGAGTTGGGCGACACCATCACCAGCGGCGTTTCCAGCTTCAGCGCGGGCACCGTAGTGTTCACCGTGGCCGATCTGAAGAGCCTGATCATCCGAGTGAATCTCAACGAGGTCGATATAGCGAAGGTCCAGGTGGGTATGCCGGTTCGAGTGAACCTGGACGCCTATCCCCAGAAGACTTTCACGGGCAAAGTGCGCTTCGTGGCACCCGCCGCCAAAGTTGCCGACAAGATCAAGGTCTTCGAAGTAGAAGTGGCCCTGGATGAACTCACCGAGGCCTTCCGCACCGGCATGAGTGCCAATGTGGAAATTCTGGGTGAACACCGCGCCAAGGCCCTGTCCATTCCGCTCGAAGCCTTGCACCGCAAAGATGGCCAAACGCTTGTCTACCGATTGAAGAAGGACCTCAAGCCCGAAAACTACAAGCAGGCCAAGGAGGCCCTCGCCGGTCGCGGCAAGTTCACCTGGCTTTCGGAGCACTGGAAAGAATTCTTTGAACCCGTCGCGGTCACGGCTGGCCTTGCCACGTTGGAGCGCGTGGAGGTGCTCTCGGGGCTTCGTGAAGGCGATCAGGTTTGCCTGGAAGATCCCACGCGGAAGAGGGTTGAGAAGGACGAGGACATGTAGGGGCGCTAAGACCCGGTGGCCCGGGTCTTAGGTTGAAAAAAACGCCCAAACTTAGGAGAGTTCTATGCGTCCCGTTATTCAAACCCGCGCGATTACCAAAACCTTTGGCAGCAACGGCACAGCCGTTCATGCTCTTCGCGGCATCGATCTTGATGTGGAGCCTGGTGAGTTCGTGGCGTTGATCGGGCCGAGCGGTTCGGGAAAATCCACACTCATGGCCATTCTGGGCTGTCTGGATCGCCCCACCGGTGGCACCTACATCTTGGATGGCGAAGAAGTTCAGGGGCTTTCAGGCCGGGAGTTGGCCGCCATTCGCAACCGTAAGATCGGCTTCATCTTTCAGGCCTACAATCTGTTGCCGAAGGCGTCTGTGCTCCGCAACATCGAATTACCGCTGCTTTACGGCGGTGTGGGTCGCAAGGAACGCCGTGAGCGGGCCATGCACCTACTGGAGCAGGTTGGAATTCCGGAAAAGGCCATGAAACTCCCGGGTGAACTTTCCGGTGGGCAGAAACAGCGGGTGTCCATTGCCCGTTCCCTGGCTGCAGGCCCGGCGTTGCTTCTTGCCGATGAACCCACGGGCGCCTTGGATTCCAAGACCGGCGCCGAGATCCTGGAACTATTTGGGCAACTCAACGCCGCAGGTAACACGGTGATTCTGGTGACCCACGATCTGGGCATCGCCGCCCAGGCACGTCGGCGCGTGGAAATTTCGGATGGCCTCATTGCCTGCAACGAGATGAATCCATGAGTCGGGGCATTCTGCGGGAACGTGTATTCGAGGCTTGGACCGAGATCCGTGAAAACTTAGGCCGCGCCACCTTGCAGAGCCTTGGGGTCATGCTGGGTGTGGCCTCGGTGCTGGGCGGGTTTTCTATTACGGATTCCATGCGGCAGCGGAGCGAACAACTGTATGTGAAATTGGGCGGGCTGGACAAACTCACTGTGCAAAACAACCCGGTGGTTTCCGAAGGCAAACCAACTGCGATGCGGGCAGCCAATCTAGGCCTTCGGCAGGAAGATCGCGATGACACTGAACAGGTGAAGCCCGACGATGTCCAGGGCATTTCCATGGTGAAAGGCGTGCGCGCTCGGGTGCGTTCGGCCTTTGCGGACCAGGAACGCCCTGTAAGCGGTATCGGTGGCGATTTTCTGGCCATGGAGGGGTACGAAGTGGCCCAAGGGCGGGGCATTTCAACCCAGGATCTCAGCTCTGCCGCGCCAGTCGTATTGCTCGGAAGCGAGGCCGCTGAGACCTTCTTTCCCTCGGGCAATGCCTTAGGCGCCACTATCCGAGTGGGGAACACACCGGTTCAGGTGGTGGGTGTGCTGCAAAAACGCTATTTCCGGTTTAGTAAAACTGAGGGTCGACACAACATGTTCCGGCGCCAGAACCGAGTGATCGCGGTGCCTTCAAGCCTGGTTCAGCGGCGCCTTCAGGGGGATGTTCATCGGCGTTTGGATCGTATCACCTACCGTTTGCCCAATATCGACGTGATGCCTGCCTTCACGCGGGCGCTTCGTAGCATCATCAAACCCAATCACCGCTTGGAAGATGATTTCCGCCTCGACGATGTCCAGGCCCGCATCCGCAAGCGGAATAACAATGGCGAGGCCTATAACATGATCTTCATGTTGAGTGGCGTTCTGGCCTTGTTGGGTGGTGGGTTGGTCAACGTCAATATCCAACTGGCGGGCCTCAAGGAACGGGTGAGGGAAGTGGGCATCAAGATGGCCATCGGCGCGCCAGGTTCGGAGATCTTCAAGGGTTTTATGACGGAGGCCTTGCTCCTCACGGCCCTGGGCGGCTTTGTCGGCTTGGGGATGGGTGTGGCATTTTCCTGGGCCATCACCTGGGTTCTGGGTGTGCCTTTGAAGATGAGCCTCGCCAGCTTTGTTTGGGCCTATGCCATGGCCACTATCTTTGGGTTTCTCTTCGCACTCTATCCCGCTCGGAAGGCCTCGAAGCTTTCTCCGATGGAGGCCTTGCACTATGAATAGCGGCATTGACTCTGTAATCGAAAATTCGCTCCTTGGGGAACCCCGCCTAACAATCCACAAGGCCACAATCTCCCGCTTTGCCTGGGCTGGCCTCCTCTGGGAAGTTGTCATCAGTGGCCTGCGCGAACTGTGGTCTCACAAGCTACGCTCCTTGCTGACGCTAACCCTGCTGACGTTGGGCGTGTTTGCTTTGGTGGTGATGACCAGCGTGATGGATGGTGTGGTGGATAAGGTCTCCATGGGCTTCAAGGGCCTGTCCTTCGATGGCACCATTCAACTCAGCCAAAAGGCTCCCGAAACCACTGAAGAACAAAAGCGGTTCGCCATGAGTCCAGGGCTGCGCTACGAAGATCTTTCCCGTCTCGCGGCTCCCCATCCTTTAGTGAAGGCCTTCTTGCCGCGCGCCACCAAACCCGCCAGTATCCGCATTGGCACTGGGTTGGAGCGCACCTTCGCCACCGGCGTGACGCCGGAATATTTCCCTTGGCAGAATCGCCCCATCGCCAGCGGTCGAGGCCTCACCGAAGATGACGCTCGCCGCCGCAGTGCTGTGGCCGTGCTGGGAGGCAGTTTGGCTTCCAAACTCTTCAACGGCACTGACCCCGTGGGACGCAGCGTCAACGTGGATGGCCAGAGCTTTCAGGTCATCGGCGTGCTGGCTCCGCTGCAAATCATGAGTGACGACACTTGGCTCGACGCCAACGGCCTATTGATGCCCATCGAAGCCTACATGGATCGCATGGATCCTAAGCATGCGCTGGATCGGCTCTACGTGAAGATGGTCCATAAAGAAGATTTGAATGAAGTCACTTCGGCTTTGCTCGCTCGCGCCAAGCAAGCCCATCACGGTATCGATGACGTGGAAACCACGGATCTAGCCGCCGAGTTGGTTAGGGCCTATCAGCAGTTCGAAGATCAAATTTGGGGCTGGAAGGTGGTCCTTCAGAGTCTGGCCGCCACAGTGCTTCTGGTGGGTGGCGTCGGTGTTCTCAGCGTCATGCTCATCTCTTTTTCCGATCGCCGCTACGAGATTGGCCTGCGCAAGGCCATGGGCGCCACGGATCAGCAAATCTTCGTCCAGTTCCTCCTGGAAGCCCTGGTGCTGGCCGCCTTGGGAGCCTTGGTCGGCACCGTGGCGGGATCCTTTCTCTGCAAGGTGCTCGCCCCGAGTTTCCCGTGGGGCCTCGTGGTAAATACCTATGGCCTGATCACCGCTTGGGTTGTCGCCTTGGGGCTGGCGCTGGTCTTCGGGCTCTATCCCGCCTTTCGAGCGATGCGGTTATCGCCCATGGAGGCCATGCGGTAGAAGTCATACCCCAACGCGCTTTCCTCAACGACGGAAAGCGCATTGGCATTTTCTCAGCCAAATTTGAGTCTATTTTCCGTTGGATGAACCCAATAATGCTTGCGTATGACGCTGAGGGTGCAAGTCCATGCTAGTGATACCTAGACCAGCAGTCCGTGTAGAACTGCGACCAGTTCGTCGTAAGAATCACGTCGGTCGTGCACGTGGATGGCCTGGATCTCTTCCACCACATCTGGAATGCTGGCGTCCCTGCGGTCGGCCACCAGGATGATCGGAGTATCCAGCAGGAGGCCGTGTTTCCTTAGCGACTGGAGGATCATCTGCCCGAAGTGGCCCCCGACCTTTAGATCCAGCAGGAGGAGATCGAAGCGGGTGGCGGTGGCAAGATGTTTGGCTTCCAGGAAGGAACTGGCCACTTTTACCTGTCTGAAATCGTCCTCGCGCATTTGCTCGGCCAGCACCGCGCCGCCTTCCAGACTGGCGGAGAGGATCAGGATTTTCCGGCTGGCCTTGCGCAACCTCATGGCGGGGCTGGAGGCCGGCCGGGCGGGCTTCTCCTTCACAGCGGGAGGACGAGGGGCCGGGGCTGCCACCACCTCGGAGACCTTGGCGGCGATTGGCAACTGGACGGGTGCCCCTAGTTGGTCGCCGAGATCAGTCTTCCGCTTCTTCTTTGGAAAGGCCTGGCCGAAGGTCGTGGGGAAGCGCCGCGCCAGGATCCGTTCGATGTTCTTCTGATCCCCGGCTTCCAGCCCCTCCAGCAGGAAACCGGCGGAGTCGCCTTCCTTGGTGTGGATCAGGTGGGCCAGCACCGCCCGGCAATGGATATCTGGCGTGAAGGGAAGGCCCTGGATGCGGATGACATCGAAGGTATCGCCTCGCTGCAACTTCGCCGGGTGGCCCTCCAGGCCGCTCAACTCCTCCACGGCGAGCCGGAGACCCTGAATACTTAGATCCAGGAGCGTTCCCAGGAGCAGCCGTCCGGTGGCGAAGGTGCCAGCAAGGCGCTCGATGGCGAAGACCTGAATCTCCTCGGCGTGCGTGAAGGTCGCCCGTAAGCGCTCCCGCCGCTCGCCTTGGGTGATGCTGGTGGGAATTCGGAAGACGCCCGTGGTAACGACTTGGGTGTTGGCATTGAAGCGCCGGGCATCCAGCAGGAAGGACACGAACAGCTGCTGGCCCTCAGACAGCAGGGGCGTAGTGGTGGTCACGAATGCGTTCCCGGAGATGCGCTCGATGGTGGTCTCGAAGGGGAGGGCGTCCGACTGCGGAATCCACAGTTGGACGGGCGTCTTCAGGAGGGCGAGTTCGTCCAGGTACGCACGGATCGTTTCCCCGTCCCTCAGCTCCGCTTTTAGACCAAGATTCGACATGTTTTGGTATCCCAGGGATTCGGCAGGTAGTTGGTTCAAGGGCCTTCGATGCTCCAAGTTGGAAGGCATGATGCCCCGCGTGTCCTTCCGGTCAAAGGGCTTAATTTCGTAGTTCACCACATATCGCTGATGGAGGCCAAACGGTGGCTCTTCGAATTTAGGCCTTACTTGGGGCGGTTATGTCCGAACTGGGGGAAGTGCACGTCGACGCATTCTGGACAGATGCCATGGGAAAAGCCTGCTTCGGAATGGGTGGAAATGTACTGCTCGAGCTGATTCCAGTAGCCTTGGTCGTCGCGAATTTTCTTGCAATGGGCGCAAATGGGGAGCAGGCCAGAGAGTTGTTTCACATTGGTCAAGGCTGTAGAAAGATCTTGATTGCGATCCTGGAGTTCCTGGGTTCGTTGAGCTACGAGAGCTTCGAGTTCCATTTTGTTGTGGGCCAAAGCGGCGATTCGAAACTGGATGAACCCAGCCACGCCAGCAACAAGGGCGAGCGATGCCAAGCCGATGGCCCACCATCGTTTCCACCAGGGATGGCGCACGGTGAACTCAAGGGTGGCAGGGTGGCCAAAGGGGCCTCCGCCAATTGCAGCCTGGACCTCGAAACGGTAGTTTCCGCCACCCAGCCCAGGGAAATGAATCTTCTGGGAATCGGCATCGCGCCAGGTCGTTTCCAATCCGAGGAGTCTCACCTGAAAGCGCAGGTCGCGCCCGTTCTGGTAGGAAGGCGCAGCAATGTGAAAACCAAGGTTGGCCTCATCGGAGGGGATGGGGTTAATCAAACCAAAAGGCGGTTCCAGTGTTTGTTTGCCAATGGTCATTTGCAGCACGTGGGCCTGGGGTGGCTCAGATACTTGGTCCATCTCTAAATCGTCGTATTGAACAAGGCCGTTGG
>JAUYES010000473.1 GCA_030691225.1 Holophaga sp.
TGGGCGAAATCCTGGGTGGTGAGCCCAGCGGCGGCGAGGGCCGCCCGATCCGGCTTCACGGCGAGCTGGGGCAGATCCGCCTCGGATTCCATGGCCAGATCCACCACGCCTTCGACCTGGGCCATCTCCTGCTTGATCTCCTGAGAAAGTCGGCGCAATTCCAGGCGATCCGGTCCGAATACCTTCACGGCGATGGCGGCGCGACTGCCGCTGAGAATGTGGTCTACACGGTGACTGATGGGCTGTCCAAGGCTGATGTAAACACCTGGGATCGCAGAGAGAGACTTGCGCAGCGCCGCTAGCAGTTCTTCCTTGGAGCGATCCTTCATCTTCAGGCCCACTTCGATTTCGGCCCCGAAGACATCCTGGCCGTGCTCGTCCAGTTCGGCCCGACCCGTACGGCGGGCGATGGCCACGACCTCGGGGTGCTTGAGCATGATCTCCTCGGCTTGGCGGCCCAGGCGGTCGGAGACCTCCAGGGGTGTGCCGGGAAGGCAGACAAAGGTGACGTTGAGGCTGCCCTCGTTGAACTCAGGCATGAAGCTGCGACCCGCGAAGAAGAGGCTGGCCGTAGCGATCACGAGACCCGCTGCCCCGAGAGCAATCAGGGTGCGCCAACGGGGCATCGCCCAGTCGAGGATCGGCGTGTAGTGCGCCTTGACCCAGGTGACCACCTTGCCTTCGTGACTGTGCTTGGCCTCCAGATCGTGGGGCAGCAGCCAGGCGCACATGGCGGGGGTGACCGTTAGGGCCACCAGCAGCGAGGCACCCAAGGCCACGGTGAAGGCGATGCCCAGGGGCTGGAGCAGTCGTCCTTCCACGCCGGTCAGGAAGAAGATGGGTGCAAAAACGACAATGATGATGGCGGTGGCATAGACGATGGAGGATCGGATCTCCATGCTGGCCTTGTAGACCACCTGGAGGAAAGGTCTGCGGTGCTCGTGGGGCTTGGCGGCATTCTCGCGGAGTCGCCGCAAGACGTTCTCCACGTCCACGATGGCGTCGTCCACGAGGTCGCCGATGGCCAGCGCCATACCGCCCAGGGTCATGGTGTTCAGGGTGGCCCCAAACGCCCACAGCACCAGGATCGCGGCCACGAGGCTGAGGGGAACAGCCACGGCGGTGATGATCGTGGCGCGACGATGGGCCAGGAACAGCCCAACGATCAGGAGCACGAGGATGGTGCCATCCCGCAGGGCGTCCACCACGTTGCGGATGGCCACCTGGATGAAGTTCGCCTGCCGGAAGATGTTCTTCTCCAGCTTCACGCCCTGGGGTAGCGCGGTCTGGATCTCGTCCATGACTTTGTCCAGGCGCTTGGTGAGTTCCAGGGTGTTGGCGCCTGGCTGTTTCTGGATGGCGAGGATCACGGCGGGTTTGCCGTTGTGACTGCCTTCTCCCCGTTTCAGGGCTGGACCGACCTTGATCTCGGCGATGTCGCGGAGACGAATGGGCTGGCCGTCCCGCCGGGCGACGAGGGCCTGCTCTAGGTCAGCCGCGCTCTGAAGGCGACCGATGCCGTGGATCAGATGCTCTTGCCCGCCATGCACGAGGAAGCCTGCGGAGGAACTCTCGCCCGACTTCTTCACGGCCTCAGCAACTTCTTCGGCGGTGAGGCGGGTGGCCAGCAGGCGGTCCGCCTTGAGGAGGACCTGATACTGCCGGACCTCACCACCAATGGGGATAACTTGGCTGACGCCGGGCACGGCGAGGAGGCGGCGACGGACTTCCCAGTCCGCCTGGGCCCGCAGTTCCATTGGATCTACAGACGTGACGCCATCGCTCTCCAACGCGACAAACATGATCTCGCCCATGATCGAGCTGATGGGGAGCATGACGGGGGTGGGTGTACCAGGAGGTAGGCTGGCCACGGCGGTTTGGAGCCGTTCGGACACCACCTGTCGTGCCTGGAGGATGGGCACATCCCAGTCGAACTCGACGTGGACGAGGGAAAGGCCCACATGGCTGGTGGAGCGCACCCGACGGACGCCAGCGGCTCCCAGCATGGAACTTTCCACGGGCTGGGTGATCAGGCGTTCCACTTCCTGGGGCGCCATGCCGTGGGCTTCGGTGCCGAGCGTGACCGTGGGGGCCGTTAGGTCTGGCAGCACGTCCACCTGCATCCGGGTGGCGGTCCAGCCACCCCAGAGAAGCATGATGGCCGCCGCCAGGAGGACGACGAAACGCTGATTGAGCGAGGTTCGGATGATGCGATCGAGCATGGAAGCCTCAGAGGCGGAATTTGCGGGGGCACCGAACGCGGGCTTGCACCGCGTGAGGCGCGAGGGGCTCCGGGGGGAACATCGGTCGCAAGGGTTCCCGTGTCCGCGAACGGAGTGAGCGGGAGGATGCGGAGCATCCGATCCGTGGGACGACCAGGCAGTTCCCCCCGGACAGCATTAATGCGCGTGGCCGTGCTCGGGGACCTTCCCCGAACTCGCTGCCAACCGCACGAGGTGGGCTCCGGTGGTCACAACCCACTCGTCCTTCTGAACGCCGGAAAGCACCTGGACCCAGTCGCCATCCCGCGCCCCGACCCGCACGATGCGCCGCTCGAACCGCTCGCCGCCCGCCTGCACGTAAACGACTGCGAGACCATCCTCATCCTGAAGGGCCGAGGCAGGCACCGCGAGCGCCGAAGCTCCCGTGCCCGTGCGGACAAACGCCCTGCCGGAAGCACCGACCTTGAGGGTGCCGGGATTCCCAAACTCCATCAGCAAAGGCACGGTGCGACGTTCCGGATGGATCGCGCCGCCCTGTCCCAAAAATCTGGCACCCTTGCCGGATTCCAATACCAGCGGCTGCTGGCCAGGAGCCTGGAACCATACACTGGCCACCTTGGCCAGGCGGCCCGCCTGGGCCTCGGGCACCTGCACTTCCAAGCGCAGGCGACGCGTGTCCACGATGTGAAAGAGTTCTTGCCCTTCCGCCACCTGGATCCCAGGGCCGCCATTCACGGCGCTGACGACGCCGGAAACGGGAGCGGTGAGGGCCAGCGCCATGCCGCCCCTGCCCGTGGTCACCTCATCCTTGCGCGCCTGGGCCACCTTGAACTCCGCCTCGGCCAGGGCCTCCTCGCGGACCGCCTCCTCGACCCGACGGCGGGGCACGGCTTCCTGCTCCAACAGACCCTTCAGGCGGGTGTGGTTGGCCTTGGCCTGGTCGAGCTTCAGCTTCGCCCGCTCGAAGTCGAGCTGAACCGTGCCGAGCGAGAGATCAGCCCCGGCCTTGGGCACGATGCCGCCGAGGCGCTGTCCCTGCTTCACCATCTGGCCGATGCTGGGGAACCCGTTCCCTTCCAGGCGACCCGCGACGGAAGCGACCACACGGCCTTCGCCGCCGGGCACGGCCATCACCGAGGCATAGGCCTCGAAGCCGTCCGCCATGGGGCGGCTCTGCGCCCGCGTGATGCCGTAGGGCACGTTCCACTGCTGTTCCTTGAGGAAGGAGATGCCTCCGGAGACTTCCGGCACCTGGGCCTTCATGGAGGAAGCAAGGTCGGGATAGACAGTGTGTTTGCCAAGGTCAAACGTCGCCTGTCCCTTTGGGCCCTTCCAGGTGATCTTGGCCTGGACCTCCCCCGCCGTGGTGGGCTTGATCGCGAGGCGGAAGATGCCGGGAGTCGAGGACACCTCCGTGCTGAACCGCTGCTCGCCACCCGCCCCCGTGAGGATGATCTCGGCCTTGCCGTCCTTGACGGCCTGGGCATCTTCCAGGTGGGTCAGGTGGGAGCCAAAGTTGGAGACCTCGCCTTTCACCAGCACGGCGTATTCCACAAACAGTTCCATGCCATCGGCGTAGAGAGTCGGCGCGAAGGCTGGCCGATCCGGAGCCTCATGACCTGCATGACCTGCATGGCCTGCGGCTGCGCCATGGTCATGTCCGGCTTCGGCCTCGTTCTTTTTGCAGGCCAAGCCACCGGCCAGGGCGATTCCCAGAACAAGGCTCCACGTGAGGGAGTGAGACATTCGGCTCATGGATTCACCTTTCCAATCAGACGATCAAGGGCAATGCAAGAAAGACGCGCGCGGTGCGCCTGCTCAAGGGAGGCCAGTTCGGCGTCCAGAAGGCTGCGAGCCCCATCCAGGCGGGCCAACAGATCCATCTCTCCAGCATCGAAGGCGGCATCAAGGGCGGCCTCGACCTTGGCGGGATCAACAGTCGCCTGGGACAGGCGTTCCGCCGAGGCCCGGAGCTGGGTGGCTTCCTGCCAAAGGCTTCGAAGCTCAGACTCCTCCTGCTCCCGCTGGAGCTTCGCCTGGGCAGCGGCAGCCCGAGCCTCGGCCTCGGCCTTGATGCGGTTGCCCTGGACGCGACTCGGCATGGGAAGGGCTACGCCCAGGGACAACACGGAACCGTTCCCGGAGAGCCCGTTTTCTTGCCACCGCTTCACACCCACTCCCAGTTGAAGGTCCGGCATCCAGCGCCGAGCCGCCTTGGCGTCGGCCTGGGCGGCCCCTTCCAGGGCCTTCGTCATCGAGGAGCTGGGTCCCGCCTGCTGGCGAGAGAGAAGCTGATCCAGGGGCTCCGGCGCGGGGGGCAGCAGGGTGCCCTGGAGGTCCGTCAAAGACGAGCCCACCATGGCGGCCAGCCGCGCCTCCGCCCGCACCAGGGCCACCGATTCCTGGGCCTGCCTTCCCTTCAAAATCTCCATCTCACGCCCGATCCGCCCATGATCCAGGCCGGACATCTCCCCAGCGGCGTGAAGGCGGTCCACCTGTTCCCGAACCTTGCCCAGGCGCGCCAGAGCACGATCCATGCGCTTGGTGCGTTCACGACCTGCCACGACCTCGAAGAAGGCTTCCCTCGCCTGGGAGGCGACTTGCGCTGTGCGCACCGTGCTTTCGGCCTTGCCGGCCTCCTGACGTTGAATTGCCGCCTCGCGCCGAGCCATCCAACGACCGGAAACGTCCACGCCCTGGGTGAGCAGAAGGGTGTCCTCCCGCTTGCCAGACTGGAGTCCCGTGAATCGCTCCCGGCTCCACTCCACTCCCGGTGCGAGCCAAGTTTTGGCCTCCTTCACCACGCCTTCCGACTGGAGGGCCGGAAGCTGGGTAATGGCCTGCCATTCGGGGCGGGCCAGGGCTCTGGCAACGGCCTCCGCCTCGGTCAAGGCTGCCGTTGCTACCTGCGCGTGACCGGGCATCAGAGCCAGGGCGGGGAGTAAAAACCGAGTCGCAATCGGCATTATGGATTCAAGAGACACCGGCGCACTCCAGGGTTCGGGTTGGGATCAGACGTGGGGGTCCAAAAGGGAACATCGCGAGCGCAACGAGCAGGCAGTTCCCCTTCATGTCAAGCGAAGAGCAGGCCCAACAAGGACTCGGCGGCATGATGCACGGGATCCGCCAGAAGCAAAAGCGCGGGGCTAAGCCAAACGGCCTTCATCCAAAATGGTCTCGGGGGATAGCCATTATCCAGAAGGGCCTTCACGCGCCGAACCAGGTGGGAGCCCGTGGCGCCTGCCACCCCTTCCGGTTGGAGGCAGCCAAGACGTTGCATGCGGACGAGCACCTCGGCCACGCGATCGGGAGTCACGTGGCCTTTTACGGCTCGGCGATCACAGGCTTCTTCGCAGGCC
>JAUYES010000479.1 GCA_030691225.1 Holophaga sp.
GCTCTGAACTTGCTGCACCGAGCCCGAATGGAACCAGACGCCGCTGCAAAAGTGTCGCGAGTCAACGCAGTTTGCGCGGGCACCACCCTGGCCGGGTTCGGCGGGCTGGTTTTCAGCGGCTATCGCGGGTTGCGGGGTCTCGGCATCGCCTGTCTTGGCGGTACCGCCTTGGCCTTGCTTGTCACCCAATGGTTGTTGCCGTGGTTGATTGAGAAGTGGCCCCTGCGGGGTGGGCACTCGCAGGAATGATTTCGTACTTATTCGGAAGAAAACGCCAGTGCCTCCGGGCGAAAGTGTCCAGACCTTCTCGAAAGCTGTGAGCGTTATGAGAGCAATCGAAACGATTATCAAGAGTCGCCTTGCCGCTGGCATTATTCCCGCGGCCGAGGTCATGGCCTTGGCTCTGTACCATCCCGAGCACGGCTATTACCGGCGTGCCGAGGGTCCCTGGGGTTTTGAGGGTAAGGACTATTACACGGCCTTGGATTGCGGGCCGTTGCTGGGGCAGACCCTTGCCTTGCGGCTGGAAAAGGCGTGGGAAACCATGGGATGCCCAAAACATTTCACGGTGCTAGAGCCAGGCGCGGGCCGGGGGTGGTTGGGCCGGGATCTGCTCACTTCGATTCAGGGGGCTTTCGCCGAGGCATTCCGTTATGTCCACATGGACGATAACCCGGCCGCGCGGCGGGCAGCGGAATCTGCCCTGATGCCTTGGATTGCATCCGGCCGAGCGGGTTTTGTGGGCGAATCGCAGATTCTCCAACCCTTTGTGGGGGCGATTCTTTCCAACGAGCTCTTCGACGCTGTTCCAGCACAACCCTGGCGCTGGAATGGAACCGCGTGGGAGCGAGAGATGCTGGGGACAGAAGGCCCACGCTGGGAGCCAGCGATGCCCGGTGAGGCCGGGGTTTGGTTTGACGCACAATCGGAAGGTGCCCTTGAAGTGGGCGATGGCAGTGTCTGGGTCGAAGCCCTTCCCGAGCTGGTGCACAAATTTGCGGGGTATATCGAGCAGGGCCTATTTCTGACCATCGATTATGGCGACAGCGCTGCAAGGCTTCTGGCCAAGGGTGCTGATCTGCGTCGCTACAAGGCCCATTCCGTGGATGGCAAATGGTGGGAAGACCTAGGCACCTCAGATCTCACCGCCGATGTGGATTTCACGCGGTTGGCCACGCTACTCAGCAGGGAGGGTTTCCAACTCCCCACCCATCAAAGCTTGGGGCGCTGGGTTCGGGAGCATGCCCCTTTGATCGAGTGGGAGGCTCAGTGGCAAGAATTGGCTGGTCCTGTCCGGATGGCGCGAATGGAAAATCTCCTGGCCCTGACTCTGCCGGGCATGATGGGGGATCGCTTCAAGGTATTGGAGGCCTGGCGGCGTTAGGAGGTCTTACCTTTGGAATTTTTCCTTGTCATTCAAGGACTTGTTGGGCACACTGGAAGGCCTTGTCTTGGGCTCCCCAAGTGCGCCGGTTCCCCGGATGCCGCCCACGACCTCCCAGCGAGGATGTCATGTACGCAGTGATTCAGACCGGCGGCAAGCAGTACCGCGTCAGTGAAGGCGATGTCCTTCGCGTCGAACTGCTCGAAAAAGATCCCAAACAGGCCGTGGTTTTCGACCAGGTGCTGCTGGTGGCCGAAGCCAACGATATCAAGGTCGGTATGCCCGTCCTGAAGGGTGCCACCGTCGAGGCCGAAGTCATTCGCCACGATCGCGCCAAGAAGGTGTTCATCTTCAAGAAGAAGCGGACCACCACCTATCAGCGCACCCAGGGACATCGTCAGGGCTTCACCGAAGTCCGCATCAAGGGCATCAAGGCCTAAACCCGCGAAAAGCTAGAGAGGTTCTGTCATGGCACATAAAAAAGGCGTCGGCTCTACCCGCAACGGCCGCGATTCTAACTCCCAGCGTCTCGGCGTGAAGGTCTTTGGAGGCCAGGTGGTCACCGGTGGTTCCATCATCGTT
>JAUYES010000214.1 GCA_030691225.1 Holophaga sp.
CCAGCCTCGGCATGGGCTTCCTGAAGTTCAAGGCCGAAGACTCCGCAGCCTACTTCCGCCTTGACAAAGGCACGGACCACATCCCAGCCACCAAACTGAAGCGCGCCGCCAAAGGCAACCTGTACGACGATCAGGGACGCCTCGGGGGTATCTGTACCGTGGTCACCGTAGGGCGCCAGGAGAGTCTCGGCTACGTGACCCAGTTCAACGCCAAGTTCTTCGGCAAGGACATCCACCGGGGCGAAATCACCGGCTACCTCGACCAGATCCTGGGCGGTAGCGGCTTCATGAACATCACCTGGTTCAACGGCATCATGATCCTGGTGGCCCTACTCTTTCTATACTTGGCCATTGTCAAGGACTACGAGCCCTTGTTGCTGGTGCCCATCGCCTTCGGTGTGCTCATCGGCAACATGCCCATGCCCCTGTCCATCTTCAACAGCGTGTCGGTTTACATGATCGACCCGGTCACCCACGAATACGTCTTCAACACCAGTGGCAATAGTGTGTTGGGGATGATCTACACGGGAGTTAAGAGCGGCTTCCTGCCGCCGCTGATCTTCCTGGGCATCGGTGCCTTGACGGATTTCTCCGCTCTGCTCAGCAACCCCAAGAGTCTGCTCCTTGGGGCGGCCGCGCAGTTCGGTATCTTCGCGGCGTTCCTCGGATCCCTTTGGCTGGGCTTCAGTCCCCAGAGCGCCGCCTCCATCGGCATCATCGGCGGTGCCGACGGCCCCACGGCCATCTTTACGGCGGGACGCTTGGCCCCCAGTCTCATCGGTCCCATCGCCATTGCTGCCTACAGCTACATGGCCATGGTTCCCGTGATCCAACCCCCCATTATGAGGCTGCTCACCACCCGCGAGGAGCGCCTGATCCGCATGAAGCCGGGTCGCAAGGTGAGCCGTTTTGAGAAGGTGGCCTTCCCCGTGGTGGGTCTGATCATCACCAGCCTCGTGGCACCGGGCGGCCTACCCCTATTGGGGCCGCTGTTCCTGGGCAACCTGCTCAAGGAATCTGGCGTTACGGGCCGTCTGGCCAAGACAGCCTCCTCTTCCATGCTGGACATCTGCACCATCATGATCGGCCTGGGCGTGGGTGCTTCCACTAGCGCCACGGTGTTTCTCACCAAGCAATCCGTAATGATTTTCGCCATGGGCTGTGTGGCCTTCGCCTTCGCTACGGCGGCCGGCGTCACCTTCGCCAAGATCATGAACTTATTTTGCACGGATAAAGTCAATCCGCTCATTGGCGCCGCCGGTGTTTCCGCCGTGCCCGATTCCGCCCGAGTGGTCCACATGGTGGGCCAACAAGAAGATCCCACCAACTTCCTGCTTCAGCACGCGATGGGCCCCAATGTGGCGGGCGTCATCGGCTCCGCCATCGCGGCGGGCGTGTTCCTCGGCCTCTTCTAGATCAAGGACCCGACCATGACCAAGATTATCTCTGTCGTTCCAAACATCAGCGAAGGCCGCGATACGGCCTTCATCGAAGACCTGCAGCGCAAGCTCCAGGCCGTACCGGGCCTCGTGCTCCTTGACGTTGCCATGGATCAGGCGCGCAACCGCACGGTCTTGTCCTTCACTGGCAGCAAGGATGCCATCTTCCAAGGCGGCTTCGTGCTGTATGAAGAAACGCTGAAGCGCGTGGATATGCGTGAGCACCAAGGCGAGTATCCCCGCATCGGCGCCGTCGATGCCTTCCCCTTCGTGGTGGTGAAGGATGCCACCATCGAAGAAGCCGTCGTTTGGTCCACGGAATTCGCCGAAGAGGTGGCCCGCCGCTTCGAGCTTCCCACCTACCTAGCCTACGAAAGCGCCCGCCACGCCCAACGACGGGACATCGAGAACATCCGCGATGGCGAGTATGAAGGCTTCGCCGCCAAGATGAGCGATCCAGCCTGGAAGCCAGATTTCGGCCCCGAGACCTTCCCGATAGACAAGGGCGCCACCATCATCGGGGCTCGCTTTCCCTTGGTGAATTTCAAGGTCTATCTGAACACTGCCAACGAGGAAGCCGCCGTCTGGGTGGCCAACACCCTCTCCAGCCCCACCACAGGCCTGCCCAACGTGAAGTTCTACCCGGGCCTGGACCGTCAACGAAATCTCGCCCTGCTCAACATCACCGTGGGCAACTACCAGGCCACGCCGCTTTACCGCGTGATCGAGGCCATCAAAACCGAATTGCGGCGCTTTGGCGCTAACATCAGCAAAGTTGAAACCATCGGCCTAGTGCCCTCCGCCGCTCTGGTAGATAGCGCCCTGCATTACCTCCAGGTTACGGATTTCGACAACGAGAACCTGCTCGAAAAGCGCCTCAATCACGTGGTTGACGCCCGGCTGGGCGACTGAGCCCCTGCCCTAGCCGGGAAAAGCCGGTGCATGGATTTTTAGGTATTTCGATTGGGCCACCGATTTGGCAAGCAATACGCGGGGAACTGCAGCCACGTGGGATATGGGGGCCTATGCGTTCCAGCCGTGAAGGATCAAACGCGAAACCCTGGATTATTGCGGCTTGATCGAAAACTGCAGTGTTCTGGTGATCGAAGTCCCGGCCTCGTTCGTGACCACTAAGTTGACCGAAGAACCTGCCTTCAGCCCTGAGAGATCGGCCTGAAGGGGGCTGGTGTCCCCGCTGGCAAGCACGGTGCCCTCGGCCTTCAGCTGGGCTTTTCCGCCCTCGAATTCCCCGATCACGGTAAATGCACCTGGAGAACCGGATTTGGGCTCGGCACGCAGGACAATGATCTCTGGTGGAGCCACAACCTTGAGCGTCACCTCCCGGGTGGAGAACGTTCCCAGATTGCCTGTGGCCGTAATGGTGTAGGTAGCCGTTTCTGTCGGTTTCACCTCGAAGCCGGGCCCGGTCACGGCTGTCACGTCTATGTTTCCTGGATTGAGCACCAGTTTTCGACATTCCTGGACGTTCCATCCCAACCTAGCGCTGGTTCCCTGAGTGACCACAGATGGCACCACTTCGAAGCGGGCAATGGTGGGGAGTGGCTGAATCGGGATTATTGCCCGAGTCGAGGTTTCTGCACCCGTTGCATCAAAAGCTCGGCAGGTAATAACCACCTCGCCGGAGGGGCCAGCCGACCAGAGCGCGGTTTCGTTCTGATTTCCCGATTCCAGCTTTCCCCCCACGATGGACCACTCGAACTGAAGCCCTGGGGCGCCGATCGCCCGAGCCTCATTTCCAGCACTGTTGGCGAAGGTCGTGGTCAGCGTTTCGATGCGAAAGCCAGTCCGACTTTCGCTGGGTTGCGATGCACTGTCCTGGAGCGTTTTCAGGTTCTCTGCCTTTTCCCGTAACGCTTGAGCTTCCCTGCGCTGCGAGGCAGTGTACAGCCCAAAACCGCCAACACAGAGCACGGCGGCTCCCAGGGTCCAGATCAGCAGATTGGATTTGAAATCGGTTTCCATGAATTGTCCCCGTTCCTACCTCGGCAGCATGGAAGCTATGGCCTTGGCGTATCTCACAATAGGTCGCTTCCCGGCTTAGGGAAAGGGAGGGATGAACACTGCTCACCACCCTAGCCGATACCGCTGGACTCGACGGAGCGCTGGCTCAGCGATGCAGAACCACAGTAGGCGAAAAAAGAGCTACCATAACTCCAGCGTTTTCCTTGAACAACCTGGAGGCAGTCGTGACCGCAGTCTGGTGGATTCTATCGGCCCTGGTGTTGTTTCTGATCGAAATGATCACGCCAGGACTCTTCTTCTTTGCCTGCATGGCCGTTGGGGCTCTGCTGGCAGGCCTCGTGGCGTGGTTGGGCCTGGGCCCCGTCTGGGCCTGGACCGTATTCTTTGGCAGTTCCACTGTTCTGGTGTTGGTGGTGGCCCCCTTGGCCCGCCGCTGGCTCAAGCGAATTCCCCCAAGTCCCGTGGGCCTCGATGCCATGGTGGGGCGCCGGGCGAGAGTGATAGAAGCCATCGAACCCACCACTGGCCAGGGCCAGGTGCGAGTCGAGAATGGCGCCCATTGGCGCGCCATCTCGGACACTCCCATCCCGGCAGAAACGTGGGTGGATATCTGCGAAGTCGTAGGCACCCGCCTGCGCGTAAGCCTTCCTGCCAATTCCACTTCCCCCAAGGAGAACCTCCATGCCTGAATTCACCTTTCTTCTCATCGCAGGTTTCTTCCTGCTGATCCTGGCGTCGAAGGCGCTACACATCATTCGCCCCTTCGAGAAAGCCGTGGTGGAAACCCTTGGCAAATACTCGGCCCCTCCGCGCGAACCCGGCCTAACCTTTGTGATGCCTTTCTTCCAGGCCCTCACCAAGGTGGATACCCGTGAACAGGTCATTGATGTGCCGCCTCAGGAAGTGATCACCAAAGACAATGCCGCGGTCACCGTGGACGCTGTCATCTATTTCCGCATCACCGACCCGGTACGCGTGATCTACAACATCGTGAATTTTCAATACGCAGCCGTAAAGCTCGCTCAAACCAACCTGCGCAACATCGTGGGCGAAATGGAGCTAGACCAGACCCTGTCCAGCCGGGAAAAGATCAATTCCCAACTCCGTCAGGTGCTGGACGAGGCCACGGATGAATGGGGCGTAAAGGTCGTGCGAGTAGAGATCCAGAAGATCGAGCCGCCCTCTGACATCACCAATGCCATGTCCAAGCAGATGAAGGCTGAGCGCGAAAAACGCGCCGCGATCCTCGAATCCGAAGGGTTCAAGCAGAGCGCCATCCTCAAGGCCGAAGGCGAGCGTGAAAGCCAAATCCTGCGAGCCGACGGCGATCGCCAAGGCGCAGTGATTCGCGCCGAGGGTCAGGCCCAGGCCGTGCGCACGCTTGCGGACGCCGAAAAATTCCGCATCGAAACCGTCTTCAACGCGATTCACGCCGGAAAACCCGACGCTTCCATCATTGCCATCCGCAGCCTCGAGGCCCTAGAAAAAG
>JAUYES010000487.1 GCA_030691225.1 Holophaga sp.
CCGTTTTGGCCTCATCACCACTGCTTCCACCCTGGAAGACATTAGGCTGGATCCTCCTGGCGATGGTTGGCGCACGCACAGCCGCAATGACCTTCAACCGGTTGGTGGACTCCGATTTGGATGCTGAGAACCCTCGCACCAAGGATCGCGCCTTGCCTGCGGGCCGAGTCAGCCGCAGCGGTGCCATGACATTGCTAGGGAGCTCCATCATTTTGTTTGGGTTTTCGGCCGGAATGCTGGGGCCGCTCCCATGGCAATTGGCGCCTCTCGCATTGGTAATCATCTTGGGATATTCCCTCTGCAAACGATTCACAAGCCTCGCTCATGTGGTGCTCGGACTTGCCCTCGCCGGGGCGCCTCTTGGGGCCTGGATCGCCGTCAGCGGACGCCTGGATCCTCCGGCCTGGTTTCTGGCTCTAGGCGTGCTGACGTGGACCGCTGGATTCGATGTGTTGTACGCCTTGCAGGATGAAATATTCGATCGAAGCCGGGGGCTGCGATCCATTCCTGCCCGTCTAGGAACTCGTGGCGCACTCTGGGTTTCACGAACCCTGCACCTCATCGCTCTGGCGGCTTGGGGGATCTTCAATGCCCAACTGGGGTGCCATTTCTTCCCCTGGCTCGCATGGCTTGGAGTGGCTTCAATCCTATTCCGAGAGCACTGGGTGGTGCGCACCGGTCAACTGGACAGGATTGACCATGTGTTTTTCACACTCAATAGCCTGGTCGGGCCAATTTTCTTTCTCGGTCACTTGGCGGAATGGCTACTGGGACGAGGGGTTTCCTAAGCGTAGGAATTGGTCCTCGACACTTGCAAATTTCCAAACTACTTTGAACCAATGACTCTCAAGCCATCAACCCGCCGGGGCCTTAGGCTCAGTCGCCCCGACCAAGAGCAATTCTTTACCATCATGGTGGTGTTCAGCCACCGTACCTTTCGCTGGTCCATGGCCCGAAAGACCCTTATCCGCGTCGCATCCACTGTGGCTGCGGTCTGGGCCTTCGCCATGATCGGGTCGGCCTATGGATTCTGGGCCACAAAGAAAATCATGAACTTCTCCCACCTTCAGCGCGAAACCTCGGAGCAGGAACGTCAGCTCAGGGAAAGCCTTGACCAGTCTCAGAATTTGGAAGGCGAGATCTCAACGCTAAAGAAGCAGCTCTCCGATCTCCTGATCCTAATCGACCCCAAGGCGCCCGGCTCAAACCTCTCTGCTCCCCCCACTACCGATGGCACCCCGCCGAGCACACCCAGTCGTGAAAAAGTAAGCCAACTCCGCCTCGAACTTGAACGATCTAGCGTTCAGGCAAAATTAATCCGCGCCAAGATGGAACCAATCATCCACCGGTGGAACCACACACCCTCCATCCTGCCGACGGCGGGTTATTTGAGTTCTGGCTTTGGGATTCGAATCAGTCCGTTTTCTCGCGCCAACGAGGCTGGAGATGGGCTCTTGGGTTATCACACGGGGCTCGACATCAGCAACACAGAGGGCACTCCCATCCAGGCCACGGCCGATGGCCAAGTGGTTTCCGCAGAATGGATGGATGGCTATGGATGGACCGTGATTGTAAGGCACTCCAACGAATTGGAAACGCTTTACGCCCATCTGTCCCGCATGGAGGTCAAGCAAGGACAGAAGGTCCTTCGAGGCGATATCCTAGGTGCCATGGGGCGCTCCGGAAGAGCCACCGGTGTGCATCTTCACTACGAAGTACGTCGACTGGGCCGCCCCGTTAACCCGAAGCCTTATTTGCGCCTACAACGCCAGTGGCTTTCTTCCATCCGCTAACTTCCCGCAGGTGCACTGATGTTCAACAGCCAAAATCCCACTGCCAATAAAAAAGCTCCAGCTCCCGCGCAGCCCATTCATACCCTTTTAGGG
>JAUYES010000490.1 GCA_030691225.1 Holophaga sp.
CCTGCTGGTGGGCGGTTTTACTGCCTGCCAACCCAAGGTCGATGATGCCGCCGTCCAGGCCCAGGTCGCCACGCAGATGCAGGCCAAGGCCGCAGATGATCGCGTGGCCATGCTAGAACAGCAGGTTGCCGACATGAAGGCCGGTAAGAACACGGCCACTGGTGACCAGGAAACCATCAAACAGCTCTCAGCTGCGAATATTCGCGCCCTGAATCAGCAGCTGGCGGAAGCTCGGCAGCGTGCCACCGAGCGTCGCCGCACCGCCGAAACCATCGCCGCGACTCCTATCAGCCAACGCCCCAAATACACCACCGTGGAAGTGCCCAGCGGCACCCGAATCACGGTCCGGATGAACAATGAGCTAGCCACGGACAAGGACCAGCCCGGTGATCCCTGGACAGGAACGCTGTCCGAGGATGTGGCTGTCGGCAGCACCATCGCCTGGGCCGCAGGCACCAACGTTAGTGGCGTCGTTGCGCAGAGCACCCCCGCTGGTCGCCTCGCCAGCGGCAAGGGTGGACTTGGCATCCGGTTGACCACCGTGGGCAACAATGGCGTGGATGCAGGCACCTTCATCGTTGTCGGCGATACGCGAGGCAAGCGGGACGCCAAGTTCATCGGCGGTGCCGCAGCCCTGGGCGCGCTCGTGGGTGTCCTCACCGACAAGAACAACCAGGCCGACCATGCCCTGGGCGGCGCCGCTGCTGGTGCCCTCGCCGGCACTGCGCTCGCAGCAGGCACCGCAGACACGGTGATTCGTATTCCGACCGCCCTCGCCATAACCTTCTCCTTGACCACGCCTGAGCAGGTCACGATCAAGTAGGCTAGATTCCACTGAAGCCTATCAACGGACAGCTTGAACGAACCAATCCTATCGCCTGAAACCGTCTGGGGCGGGTTTGGGCTCCGCATCCATCAGTAGTGATTCCATCAATGGAAAGGGTCTGCGCCGCCAACCCGTAAGAAACCATGCAGGGAGCAGTTCCCGCTGCTGTCAAAATAGGCATCGAGGACCGCCAATGAGCCTTCCACAACTCAAACACCCCGGATACACCATCGAAGATTGGAAAAGCTGGGAAGGGCGCTGGGAGCTTATCAACGGGGTTCCCTACGACATGACCCCAGCTCCAAACGTGGAGCACCAGCGGGTGAGCCGCACACTGACGGTGGCCATTACCACCGCCTTGGAAGGTGCCAAACAGAAGAGCGGTAGTGGTGAGTGCGAAGCCTTCGCCGCACCCATTGACCTTTTCCTGCCGGGCGAAGAAAGCGTGTATCAGCCTGATCTTCTCGTGGTATGCGATCCATCCAAAATTGCTGGCCATGGCATCGTAGGCGTTCCAGATTTAGTCGTGGAGATTCTGAGCCCCAGCACGGCAAGCAAGGATATGACACGAAAGCGTTGGAGCTATGAAGCTGCGGGGATACCGGAATACCTGATTGTGGATCCTGATGAACGCGTTGCGGTTCTGTTGCGCCTGAAAAGTGAACGATATGAAGAAACTGCCCGCGTGGAATGGGGCACTGGGGTGGCTCTGCTGGGTGGGAAGCTCGCCATCACACTGGGATAGAGACCTCCTCAGCCTTCGTCCTTCTAAGATCTGCAGATACAAAAAAGAACGCCCGGTTTCCCGGGCGTTCTTTTTGATTTCAATGGAATCAAAGTGCCGTCTGCAGCACGGTGAGCACGATGGTGTTCACCACATCCTCCGCCGTGCAACCGCGGCTCAAATCGTTGCCGGGCTTGACGAGGCCCTGGAGCACAGGGCCGTTAGCGCTGCAGCCGCCGAAGCGTTCGGCAATCTTGTACCCAATGTTGCCAGCGTTGAGATCGGGGAAGACCAACACATTGGCGTTGCCAGCCACCTTGGAACCGGGGAATTTCTTCTGGCCGATGGCGGGGATCATGGCGGCATCGAACTGAATTTCGCCATCCACCTGCAGATCGGGGCGACGTTCTTTCACAATGGCGAGGGCAGCGCGCACCTTTTCCACCATGGCGTGTTCAGCGCTCCCTGCGGTGCTGAAGCTGAGCATGGCGACTTTCGGTTCCACGCCCAGCATGGCCTTGGCTGTATCGGCGCTGGCTATGGCGACATCAGCCAACTGCTCGGGATTGGGATCGGGCAACACGGCGCAATCGCCGAACATCATGGCGCCCTTTTCCCCGAACTTAGGATCGGGATGGATCATCAGGAAGGCGCTGCTGACGGTCTTGATGCCCTTGGCGCAACCGATGGTGAGCAGGCAGGCACGCACGGTTTCGCCGGTGGTGTTAAGAGCCCCCGCGACAAAACCATCGGCCTGGCCGGTTTTCACCATCATGCCGCCAAAGTAGAGGGGCTGAACCATGGTCTGGACGGCCTTTTCTTCGGTCATGCCCTTGGCCTTGCGGGCCTCGAAAAAGGCATCGGCAAAGACCTTGGAATCAGGGTCCGTGGCGGGGTTGCGTAAGGTCGCACCCGTTAGCGAAACACCCAGTTCAGCGGCACGAGCCTGCATGGCGGCAGGATCGCCCAGCACCGTGATTTTGCAAATACCATCCGTCAGAATCTTGGCGGCAGCCAGGATCGTGCGGTCATCGACACCTTCGGGCAGCACGATATGGCGCTGCAGGCCCTTGGCCCGCTCGCGAAAGGTTTGAAACCAAGCTTCGTGGGTAGTCGTCATGAGGTCTCCCTAGTGCCTTCATTTTCACATCGAGTGGTGCGGGAAGTGGTCACAGCTCATGGCTTTTCAAGTGGTTGCGCTTTTCAATAAGTCAAAACTTGGGAAGGATTGCCCTACGGCCGAAAGAGTAGGTAATGCCGATGAACCTGTCCCACCTCAGCCCCGAAGCCATGCAGCAAGCCTTGATCGGTTTGCTGGCATCGTTCCGCTCCTTTGTAGCAATCGTGAATACCGAGGGAATCGTGGTGGCGGTGAATCCAGCCTGGGCTGATTTTAAAGACGACAACCCCTTCATCACTAATCTTGTGCCCGGCGATGACTATCAGGCCGTTTGCAACAAGCTTCTTGGACATTCCGATCTGCGCATTTCCACGGTGGCCATGGGCATTCAATCGGCTTTTAAAGGGAAAATGCCTTTGCTCAAACTGGATTACCAAGTGGGCGGACCTCAGTCTCTGCGCTGGTATGGTCTCCAGGTTACGGCTCCGGATCCGGCTTCGGGGATTCCCGGCGTCATCATCCACGCCGATATAACCGAGAAGATGTTGCTGCAGCGTTCCCTGCGACGCATTGAGAACCTTTTCAAGATCACCACGGAGAACGCCGCCGATCTCATCGCCATTCTCGATACCCGCAAGGGCACCGTGTTTGCCAGCCCCTCTCATACCTGGACTCTGGGCTATTCGAAAACAGCGCTCGAGAAAATCGACTATGCCGAACTCATTCATGAGGATGATCTGCCGCTCTTTAAGGCTCTTATGAGCGAGGGCGCCACACGCAGCATGAGCCGCACCCTGCAATTTCGAGTGCGAGCGAAAAACAAAGCCGTGCACCTACTCGAATGCCGTGTTGCCACCGTCGAAAGTGCTTCCGGTGACCACGGCACACTACTGCTCGTGAGCCGAGAGATCACCGAGCGCAACCATCTGTGAGGGCCTGCTGTTGCCGATGGAAACTCGTGGTTAGATCGGTCCCCAGTAGAAAAACAACGTGGGTGGAACGAGCAGTAGACAGGCCAAGCCCACCAGAATGAGCATGAGCGGCAGGAACCATTTGGCCCAGCGTTCCCAGGGAATCTTGGCCGCGCCTAGCACGCCCATGGTCACGGCACTGGTGGGCAACATGGGCACGACCAGTTCACAAAGCTCAAAGCTATACACGCAGGTCTGGCGAGTGATGCCCACCAAATCGGAGAGCGGCGCCATGATGGGCATGGTGAGGGCCGCCTGGGCAGTGCCAGAATGAACGAAGAAATTGATGACGCACTGCACCAGGAACATGACCTGGGCCGTGATGGCCTTGGGCAGGATCTGAATGAAGTTGGAGCCGTAGAAAAGAATCGTGTCCATGATCTTGGCGTCGTTGGCAATCACGAGCAAAGCTCTAGCACAGGCCACGATCATGACCACGCCCACCATATCCTTGGCGCCGGACACGAAGTGCTTGGCCAGGAGGCTCGGTCCCATGCGGCTGCTGAGGCCGATCAGGATGCCCATGCCCAGGAACAGAGCGGCGATGGAATCGATATCCCACTTGTAGCGGATCACGCCGAAGACCAGCAGCACCAT
>JAUYES010000495.1 GCA_030691225.1 Holophaga sp.
CCTGCTGGAAGCGGCGCTGGATGGAACCATCTCGTTCCCACATATGAACGTAATTGCCATGGGTATCGCCCACGATCTGAACTTCCACATGGTGCGGCTTCAAAATTGCCTTTTCCAGGTAGACCCGTTCATCCCAGAAACTGAAGATAGCCTCGCCCTTGACCCGGGGCAGCGCTCGCCGCAATTCACCCGCCGTTTTGACGATGCGCATGCCCTTGCCGTCTCGTCCAAGCACCGGTTTGACCATTAGGGGATAGCCCAATTCGCTGGCCATGGCCACCAGGGTCTCGTCATCGAGACTTCCATGGATCGCCGGTAGCACCGGAACTCCTACCTTCTGGGCCAGTTCGCGGGCCTGAATCTTGTCGCCCATCACGTCGAGCACTTCGGGGCCAGGGCCCACCCACGTCAGCCCTGCCTCGATGATCTTTCGGGCGGCTTCGGGGTCCTCACTGAAGAAACCGTAGCCCGGGTGCACGGCATCGGCCCCGGAAGCCTTGGCGACTTCGATGATCTTGTCCACCCGCATGTAGCTTTCCCGGCTGGGCGTGGGGCCGATGGAGTAGGATTCCACCGCCAAGCGGACATGCATGGAACCGCGGTCAGAATCCGAAAAGACCGCCACGGTAGGAATATCCATCTCCCGGCAGGTGCGGATGATGCGACAGGCGATTTCTCCTCGGTTGGCAATTAGCAGTTTAGTGACAGGCATAGGCTTGATCCTCTCCATTCCGAACTTCCGCGCCGCCCCAAGGGGTCGCGATGGGGCATCATAGAACGGTGCGAATCACCAGCCTACCAAAGCCCCCCCTCCTCCTCCTAATTTCCTTCGCCTTGAGCCTAGGCAGTGGAGGCTGTGCCCGCAAGGGAGATCCCATTCCCAGGCCCAGAATCAGTGCTCGGCCCTGCCTCGTTCGATGGGAAAGCCTGCGCCGCATGGAAGTGACCTTTCCCGCCCAGGATACGGATGGAATTTCTCTGGTGGGCGTCGAGGCCGTGCGGGTGTATCACCTGCCCCTGGGCACTGCGAGGCCTACGTCTGCCGAAGTCCTTTCCAAGGGCGAGATCGTGCAAGAGCAGCGACGCCCGGATCTACCATCGCCAGGACGGAGCTTCCAGATGGATCTTTCCAATATCGGCCGCCCTGCGGGTTGGATTGTCGTGGTGGCCGTGCGGGTGGGCAATGTGGTGGGTGCACCCAGCGACACTTTGCCGTGGCTAAATACCGGCCTGTGAGAGAAATTCCCCCAGCCACGCCATGGTAGCCTGAGCGAGCTGATCCTTGGGGGCCGGACCGATGGGCACCCCAGCTCCCTTGGCGGTCACGGGAGTTAAGGTATTGG
>JAUYES010000507.1 GCA_030691225.1 Holophaga sp.
GTTTACGCGAGCTTTCAAGCACCGCTTCGATGTGCCTCCGAGCAAATACGCGCAAGAGGCTTACGATCGGCAGTTCCCGAAGAAGATCTGACGCCCTCAAGGTTTGCAGACCTTGCAGGCTTTGTAGCTGGCCTTCTCGGCCTCGCCCTTGGTGGCAAAGGTAGTCTTCTTGTTGGCGGGCCGCGAGTGAACCCGCTCGGCGGTGGCGTCAAGCCCCCAGGGATGCAGTTTTGAGATACTTCGGCGCCTTGCGCGCTTTGCTCCGCTGCTCGAAGGCATAGGCCAGTTGCAGCAATCGAATCTCGCTCCAGGGGCGACCGAAGAAGCTGAGGCCCACGGGTAAGCCGAAGGCCAAGCCCGCCGGTACGGTGATGTGGGGCGTGCCTGCCACTGCGGCGAATGAAGAACAGCTGAAGCCAAACGCATCACCGTTGATCGGATCCGTCATCCACGCGGGACTACCAGTGGGTGCCACAAGCGCATCGAGTTTATGTTTATCGCAAAGGGCTTCGATATCTCGCCTAGCCTGACGGCAAGTCACCAAGGCCTTCAGGTAGTTATCCTCTGTCCGTGGACCCTTGGCTTGCGTTCGGACAAGGGTTTCTTGATCGAAGAAGGGCATTTCCTGGTCGCGATGCTTTTCGTTAAAGGCGATGAGTGAAGCCAGATCCTTGATCGCCCCGCCGCGCCCGGCGAGGTAGGCGTTTAGGTCGGCCTTGAAGTCGTAGATCAACACCTCGAATTCGGCTTCTTCAAAAGAACTCGATTTGAGCTCGACGTCGACCAAGGTTGCGCCAGCGGAGCGAAGCACTTCCAAGGCTGGATGAATGACGCGGTCCACATGGGCGTGCACGCCCAGCAGGTTCGTTAGCACACCGAGGCGAGCGCCTTGGAGCCCCTTTGTGTCTAGGCCATGGGCGTAGTCCAAGGAGCGTTGGCGAGTCGCTTCCTCGGTGGCCCGGTCCGAAGGATCAGGCCCCGCAATGGCAGTGAGCAGAAGGGCCGCATCCCGCACGGTGCGCGCCATCGGGCCAGCGGTGTCTTGGCTATGGGATATGGGAATGATTCCGCTGCGACTCACCAGGCCGAGGGTGGGCTTGAGTCCCACAATGCCGTTGACGCTGGCGGGGCTCACGATGCTGCCATCGGTTTCGGTGCCGATGGCCGCTGCGCATAGATTCGCCGAAACAGCCACGGCACTTCCCGAGGAAGACCCTGAAGGGTTGCGATCCAAGGCATAGGGATTCCGAGTCTGCCGACCGCGTCCACTCCAGCCGCTGGTGCTGCGTGTTGAACGCATGTTTGCCCATTCGCTCAGGTTGGTCTTGCCGAGAATTATGGCTCCGGCTTCTCTCAGTTTTTGCACCACGAAGGCGTCTCGCGAGGGAGTCGGGGCGTCCAGCAATGCTAAGGAACCTGCGGTGGTTTTCATGCGATCGGCAGTGTCGAGGTTGTCTTTGATCAGGATCGGAATTCCATGCAGGGGCCCACGGGAACCGGTCTTCCGGCGTTCTTCGTCCAGCCCTTCGGCCAGAGCCAAGGCATCTGGATTTACCTCGATCACGGAATGGAGGGCGGGGCCGTTTTCGTCGACGGCCCGGATTCGCGCCAGGTATTTAGCAACGAGATCTTTGCTCGTCCATCGACCGGATTCAAGCCCAGCTTGCAAATCATCCAGCGTCGCCTCTTCCACGGAAAAGGGGACGCTCGCGGGTTCGGCAGCCACGATCGGAGCCTGGGCAGTCAGCGCCACGGCGCCCACGGCCAAACTGGTGGCAAGGAAATCACGGCGATCAAGAACGGCTTTGGGAGCGTCTTTACGGGGCATTGGGACTCCGCGCAGGAAAGGGTTGCTTCGATCATACGCTCCGGAAATCCTTCGTTGGCCGATGCCCACGGGCGAGTCGCCGATTACCTATGGAAGCCTCGCCAAAATCCTTCACCCTTGCAGCATGAGGTTCCTATGGCTACCTTCCTGCTTTGGCTCATCTTGCTGTTTATCTGCTGGCCGCTGGCCATCGTGGCGTTGCTGCTCTATCCCTTGATCTGGCTACTTCTCCTGCCTTTTCGGATGCTCGGCTTTGCCGTGGATGGCGTTTTCCAGTTCGTGAAGGCGCTCTTCTTGCTGCCAGGCCGTTTGCTAGGCGGAGCCCGCTAGGGTTAGTATCGCGGCCAAACCAAGCCGACGATCTTCATGATCGCGAGGACCAAAAGGGCGCCAACCAAGGAGTAGCCCAGGGCTCGGCCCCAGGGGAAACTCCGCAGCGGCAGGGATTCCTGCACTTCTGGCGAGGACTGGATAGAGGAAGCACCCAGGCCGAATTCAACCTGACGCCAGGCCTCGTCCACATGGCCGGGCAAGAAAGCCGGTTCTTCCCCGCGGGTTTCGATGAGCTTCTGGGGTGTCATCGTGGGCCTCCGGGGAATGCGGTAACTCTAACCCGAATTCAATCCCAAAAACTCAGTAGCTCCACGTCGAAAACGAGCATCCCTACGGGTTTGCCACTCTCGCCGCGATAGGCGAGTTTCTCGGGAATCCAAAAACGGGTCTTCTCGCCTTGCACCATGAGTTGGATGCCCTCGGTCCAGCCGCGGATCACTTCGTCGAGCCGGAAATCCGTGGACTGTCGACGCAGAATGGAGCTATCGAACATCTTTCCATCCGTGGTCCAACCCGTGTAGTGAACGTTGACCCGACTGCGTCGAGTGGGATGTTTTGTGCCGGTGCCTGCGCGCAAGGTTCGGAAAACGATGCCTGAGGACGTCAAGCGAGCATCGGCGGGTGGTTGAGCCACATCCTTGGGTGCCTGGGTCGGCGGTGGATCCACCGAGAGTAGATGCACATCCAGCACCAGGTCACCGGCAGGTCGGCCCTTGGCCCCAGCGAAGGCCAGCGCTTCGGGAATCCACAGCCGCCGTGTTTCGCCTTCAACCATGAGTTGAATACCTTCGCCCATGCCTTTCATCAAGCGATCCACCGGCAGGATCAGAGGTTCAACGCGTGCGAGAGTGTCCTCAAAAATTTTTCCGTCGCTCGTCCATCCGATGTAACGAAGCGTTACATAGTCGGTGGCGTTCGGATGAACCAAGCCTTTTCCAGGCTTCACAAGCATTGTCGTGAGTCCGGTCGAGGTGATTTCGGACCCCGCCGCCGGGATGGCAAGGTCGATGGAATTCAGTTTTGCTGCCTGGGCGAACCCGGGAAGGTAGGCAGAGAGTAAAACGACGACCGCTGGTACGAAGTCAATTTGCACGGAGGGTTCATCCAAAGAAGGAAACACTAGGATAACGGAGCGGCAGCCCCAGCATTCGTTCCTTCTCTCGAGTCATCTCTTCCGAAAGTCACCTTTTCCTTGAAGCTGCGAGGGAGATGGTGTCAACCAAGGTCGCTGGACTAAGGATAGTCCACTGATACCGTGAAAGTCCCTCGATAGAGGCCGGGCATCTGGTCGGATGGAATCAACAGACTGGCGCCCACCTGGAATCGAAGTCCACCGGAGGGAACGGTGGCTTGCAGAGGAACGTTGCAATTGAAATCCTGGATTTGAAGGGGCGCCCCGGGACCGTTCAATAGCACCAGCTTTGGCAACTCGATGCTGTAGCA
>JAUYES010000508.1 GCA_030691225.1 Holophaga sp.
CCCGTTTATTGGCAAGGATCAGGGCTTGGGTATAACACGAGGCCAAGGTTTCCAATTCGCCGCGATTCCCGCCCATCCAGGTGGGGGGCACCGTATGGATCACGGACTGGGCTTGTAATTGATAGCCAGGAGTGAGGCGAACTTCACCCGGCTCGCAGCCGCCGATTTTTTCGCAAGCTCTGGCCAGGGATTCGCCCGCAGCGTCATGGACAGCCTTGTGAACAGGACCTCCGTCGAGAAGGGTTTGATCCGTAGAATTCACAAGCGCGTCGACCGCCATCGCCGTGATATCACCGAGTTGAAGTTGAATGCGGGAGTGCATCATGGTGTGTCCTTTTTTAGAGCACGGAAGGAAGGGCTTCGGCAGTTCCACCTACCACGAGGGCAGGGCAGAGAATCGTGGGCAAGGCGTCAGAAACGGGCACGCCCTGGCCGTCTTTACCACATGTACCGATGTCAAAGTGGTGCAGATCCGAGCCGATGCGCGTGAGTTGTTTCAGGACTTCTGGACCACAGCCACTAAGCGTGGCGTTCTTTACCGGGTAGCGAATTTCGCCTTGCTCGACCCAATAGCCTTCGGTTACCTGAAAGACAAAGTTTCCCGTCACGGTATCCACCTGGCCGCCGCCCATATGCTTGACCAGGAGCCCACGATCGAGATCCTTCACAATGGCCTCAGGGCTCTCATCCCCGGCGGCTAAGAAGGTGTTGCGCATGCGGGGGATCGGAATGTTGCGATAACTTTCTCGGCGGCCGTTGCCCGTAGCCTGCACACCCATGCGCCGGGCGGTTTTGCGGGATTGGAGATACTGCTTCAGCACGCCGTTTTCAATGAGCACCACGCGCTGCGTCGCGTTGCCTTCGTCATCAACCGAGGCACTGCCGCGCTTGTGGGGCAAGGTTCCGTCGTCGATGATTGTCACGCCCTCGGCAGCGACTATCTGTCCGAGCTTGCCGGAAAAGGCGCTCATTCCTGCAAGGGCCAAATCGGCCTCCAGGCCGTGGCCGCAGGCCTCGTGGATCATGGTGCCACCGGCGCTGCTGGATAGAATCACCGGGAAGGTCCCCGCCGGAGCGGGCTGAGCGGAAAGTGCTTGAATGGCTAGGCGCACCGCTTCCTTCACGGTGCGGGTCACGGCTTCGCCTTCGAACAGTTCAAACCCCTTGGATTCTCCCAAGACTTGGTAACCGGTTTGGAGATTCTGCCCCTCGCCGGCAGTCACACTAAGGCGCAACACGCCTTGGGTGCGGCAATCCTCAGTCAGGCTCGTTTTCCAGCCATCTGGCGTCAATTCGGAAGAAGCAATCCAGACCCGCTGAGTGCTATCACCATAGCCCACGGCGACCTGGCGTAACGCACCTGGCAAGATGGTCTCAGCGTGATCGCGAGCCAGTCCCTCGGCTTGTTTAACAAGGTCGACCTTTTCGGCCAGCGGAACCCCGGCGGGATCTTGGACCACAGGGCTGGGCGTTGGGTAGCAGAGGTTTTCGATGGCTGGCAGGGAGGCAGCATTGCCCAAGCCCGGCGCCGCCAAAAGTAGCGCGGCTTCGAGCAATTCCTCTAGAGAGGGCGCGATGAGATCGGCAAAGCGTGTGCTTTCGCCCTCCATCAACCGCAAACTCACGCCAAAGGTCTCGCTGGCTAGAACATCCTCCATGCGCCCATCGTCCATGCCGAGACCACAGGCCCGACGCTGCTCCACGAACACTTCGCCGTAGTGCCCCCCCTTTGAAAGCAGGGATTCGAGGACCTCGCGGAGTTCGAGAGGCTGGAAGGGAGCGGGCATGGGCGTTCTCCAGGTGCGGGATCGGCGGACCTTCCAGTTTGCCAGAAGGGCGGCTTCGGCCTGATTCAAGATTTCGGAAAGATCGGTCCCATCGTTGGTGATGATCAGATCGGCGTGGAGCGCCTTCTCTGCCGGTTTGGATTGAGCTTTCAAGCGTGCTTGGGCCTGCTCCAGCGAAAGCCCGTCCCGTGCCATGATCCGTTGAACACGAAGTGCTTCTGGGGCATCAACTACCCAGAAGGCATCGAAGCTATGGCATTTGCTGCGTTCCACCCAGAGCGCTGCATCGAGAACGGCGCCCCGGGAGATTGGTGATAAGGCCCTCAATTGGTGATCGAGATCAGCTTCGATCCTGGGGTGGAGAACGCCCTCGAGCTGTTTGAGATCCTTTGGGTTGCCGAAAACCCGTGCGCCGAGACTCGCTCGATTTAGCGTGCCATCGGGGTTAAGGATCCCCGCCCCGAAGGCCTCCACCAGCCGAAGGAGCCCTTCTGTATGGGGCGCGACGATTGTTCTGGCCGTGTGGTCCGCATCGAGAACAGCCCAACCCCTGGCAGCCAGCAAACTGGCGACGAACGTCTTGCCAGCGCCAATGCCGCCGCTGAGACCGATGACTGGGAAGGGAAAATCCATGGTTTCAGGATAGGCCCAGGGTCGAAAGGCGAACCTCTCCGTGTCATGCCGTGAAATTCCCTCGAGGCAACCGAAAACACTTGGAATAACCGAGAACGCTCAACTGCCGAATCAAACCCTGTCCGTTTACCTTAAAAGGACTGTGTAATCTTTAGGCAGGGCCCATCGAAGATCTACGGGCAAATCCAACCTAAACAAACGGCCATTTCGGGCCATTTGTTTATACACGACCAACTTTAAAAATCAGACGCCGCCCCCGCCGGATTCCGGACGGTAGGTCAAGCTGGACCAGATGAAATCGCGGTTCATAAGGGCGATGTTTTCGAGGCGCACGGCCTTGGGGCAGGCGGCTTCGCATTCGCCGTGGTTGGTGCAGGTGCCGAACTCTTCGTTATCCATCTGGGCAACCATATCCCGCACGCGGGTGTAGCGCTCGGGTTGGCCTTGAGGTAGCAGGGCGAGCTGGCTGATCTTGGCCGAAACGAAGAGCATGGCGCTGGCGTTGGGGCAGGCGGCCACGCACGCTCCGCAGCCGATGCAGGCAGCGGCATCCATGGCCAGTTCCGCACAGGTTCTTTTCACGGGAGCCGCATTCCCATCGGGAGCCGAACCCGTGGGAACGCTAATGAAACCACCGGCCGCGATGATGCGGTCGAAGGCACCGCGATCTACGATGAGATCCTTAATTACAGGGAAGGCGTGAGCGCGGAAGGGCTCGATGGTAATGGTGGCGCCATCCTCGAAGCTGCGCATGTGTAGCTGGCAGGTGGTGGTGCGTTCCCGGGGGCCGTGGGGTCGACCGTTGATGACCACGCCGCACTGCCCGCAAATACCTTCGCGGCAATCGTGATCCATGGCGATAGGTTCGTCCCCTTTGCGAATGAGGCCTTCGTTCACCACGTCGAGCATTTCGAGAAAGGACATTTCGGTACTGACGTTTTTGGCCTCGTAGATGACGAAGCCACCTTCATCCTGGGCATTTTTCTGGCGCCAAACATTGAGCGTGATGTTGATGTGCTTTTCCATGGTTCCGCCTTACTTGTAGCTGCGAGTCGCGAGGTGGACAGATTCGAATTTCAGCTCTTCGACGTGACGCTTGGGAACGTTGCCATCGCCGGTGTGTTCCCAGGCTGCGACGTGGCAGAAATTCTCATCGTCGCGAAGGGCTTCGCCTTCGGCTGTCTGCCATTCTTCGCGGAAATGTCCGCCACAGCTTTCGCGACGATCCAGGGCATCTCGGCACATGAGTTCGCCCAGTTCCATGAAGTCCGCCACGCGACCCGCCAGTTCCAGGCTCTGGTTGAGATCCGCGGCGCTGCCAGGCACTTTGACATCCTCCCAGAAGCGCTGGCGCAGTTCGGGAATGAGCTGAATGGCTTTCTTTAAGCCAGCATCAGTGCGGGCCATGCCGCAGTATTCCCAAAGGATCTTGCCCAATTCGCGATGGAAGTAGGTGGGAGTTTCCTTGCCATGAATACCCAGCAGTCGGCCAACCCGGCCCGTTACTTCAGCCTCCGCGGCTTTGGCTTCGGGGTGATCGGCCGAGGGGCAGGAGCCGGGCTTCAGGCCCGCCAAGTAGTTACCCACGGTATAAGGAGCCACGAAATAGCCATCGGCGAGGCCCTGCATGAGGGCAGAAGCGCCCAAACGGTTGGCGCCGTGATCGCTGAAGTTGGCTTCGCCCAGCACGAACAGGCCTGGAACGTTGCTCATCAAGTTGTAGTCCACCCAGAGTCCGCCCATGGTGTAGTGGGTCGCAGGATAGATACGCATGGGCACTTTGTAAGGATCCTCACCGGTGATGCGGTCATACATCTCGAAGAGGTTGCCGTATTTTTCTTCGATCTTATGGGCGCCGAGGCGCTTGGTGGCAGCTTCGAAATCCAGATAAACACCCAGGCCCGTTTCACCCACGCCACGGCCTTCATCGCAGACCTGCTTGGCGGCGCGGCTGGAAACATCCCGGGGCGCGAGGTTGCCGTAGGTCGGATATTTGCGCTCCAAGTAGTAATCGCGGTCCTCTTCGGGGATCTGCTCAACGGGTTTCTTGCAATCCTCTTTTTTCTTGGGCACCCAAATGCGGCCGTCATTGCGCAGGGATTCCGACATCAGCGTAAGTTTGGATTGATGATCGCCGGTCACAGGAATGCAGGTGGGATGGATCTGCGTGTAGCAAGGGTTGGCAAAGGCTGCGCCCTTCTTGTGGGCTCGCCAAATAGCGGAAGTGTTACAGCCCTTGGCGTAGGTGGCTAAATACATCACGTTGCCGTAGCCGCCCGTGGCCAGCACAACGGCATCGCCCATGTGGCTCTCGACCTTACCGGTAACCATGTCGCGGATCACGATGCCCTTAGCGACACCCTCGATGATGATGATTTCCAGCATTTCGCTGCGGGTGTACATCTTGACGGTGCCAAGCCCAATCTGGCGTTCAAGAGCCTGGTAGGCGCCCAGCAGTAACTGCTGTCCCGTTTGCCCACGGGCGTAGAAGGTGCGGCTGACGAGGGAACCACCGAAGGAGCGGTTGTCCAGAAGACCGCCGTATTCGCGGGCAAAGGGTACGCCTTGCGCCACGCACTGATCGATGATGTTGTTGCTGACCTCGGCCAAGCGATAGACGTTGGCTTCCCGGGCGCGGTAATCGCCACCCTTGATGGTGTCGTAGAAAAGGCGTTGAATGCTGTCGCCGTCATTGTGGTAGTTCTTGGCGCCATTGATACCGCCCTGGGCGGCGATGGAATGGGCACGGCGGGGGCT
>JAUYES010000514.1 GCA_030691225.1 Holophaga sp.
TTCTCGCCGGACGGCAAGCACCTGGCCTATGAGCCTATGCGCAGGGCCTTCGAGGCTTGGAAACGCTACCGGGGGGGCACGGCCTCCCATCTGTGGATCGCCGACCTCAAGGATTCCAGCGTGGTCAAGGTGCCCCGCAAGGACAGCAACGATTTCAACCCCATGTGGGTGGGGTCGAAGGTCTACTTCCTGTCAGACCGCCAGGGACCCATCACCCTGTATGCCTATGACACCGCCACCCAGCAGGTCGCCCAGGTGCTCAAGAACACCGGCCTGGATCTGAAGAGCGCCTCCGCCGGTCCCGGCGCCATCGCCTACGAACAGTTCGGTACGCTCCACCTCTACGACCTCGCCAGCGGCAAGTCCCGCAAGCTCGATATCTCCCTTCAGGGCGATATGCCGGGCGTGCGCCAGCAATTCAAACCCGTGGGCAAGCGTATTGCCAAGGGAGCCATTTCTCCCACCGGCGCCCGAGTCGTCTTCGAAAGCCGCGGCGAGATCCTCACCATGCCCGCCGAGAAAGGCTCACCCCGAATCCTCACCGGCACCCCTGGGGTGATGGAACGCGATCCCAGTTGGTCGCCGGATGGCAAGACCATCGCCTATTTCAGCGATGCCAGCGGCGAGTACGCCCTGCACCTGAAACCCCAGGACGGCAAGGGCGACCCACGCGTCATCGCCCTAGAGCCCGGGTTCTACTACAACCCCACCTGGTCCCCGGACAGCAAGAAACTCGTTTTCACGGACCGGGCCATGAATGTGTGGCTGGCGGACCTGGAGAAGGAAAAGACTAAGCCTCAGAAGATCGACACCGCTGAACGGGGTGGCGGTCCCGCGAACTTGAGCTGGGCCCCGGACAGTCGCTGGATCACCTATGCCAAGACCCTGCCCAGTAGTTTCTCAGCCGCCTTTGTCTACGGCCTTGCGGATGGCAAGGTGCATCAACTGACCGACGGTATGAGCGATGTGGCCCATCCTGTTTTCGAAGGTTCAGGCAAATACCTTTGCTTCACCGCTAGTACGAACATAGGTCCTAAGGTGGCCACCTTCGACATGAATTCGTACCCGCACCAGCCCACCCGTAGCGTCTACCTGGCTGTGTTGAAGAAGGGTGAAGCCTCGCCCTTGGCACCTGAGAGCGACGAAGAAAAGGCTGCCGAGGGCAAGACTGGGGAAGAGAAAAAGGAAGAGGGCAAGAAGGAAGATGGTAAGGCGGCCGAGAAGAAGAACGGTGCCAAACCCGAGGACAAGAAGCCCGTTGCCCCGGTCGTGATTGATTTCGAAGGCCTTGATCAGCGGATTTTGGCCCTGCCCATTCCTGATCAGAACATCGTCGGAATCAGGGCGGGCAAGAAGGGCACGCTCTTCGTCTTTGAGGCCAATGCCGCCGCTCGGCAGAATGGCCCTGGCCCTGGGCCTGGTGTCACCATGCATAAATTTGATTTCGCCAAGCGCAAATTCGAAAAGGTCATGGACGGGCTTCAGGGCTTCGACCTTAGTGTCAACGGCGAGAAGATGTTAGTCCGCCAAGCTGCGGGTTGGTTCATCGCCCCTGCGGGCACAGCCCCGAAACCCGGCGAAGGCATGGTCAAGGTCGAGGAGGTGGAGCTGCGGGTGAATCCCAAGGCCGAGTGGCAACAGATGTACCGGGAGGCTTGGCGCATCGAACGGGACTATTTCTATGATCCGGGCCATCACGGCCTGGATCTGAAGGCCGCAGAGAAGCGCTATGCGCCTTACGTAGAGGGCTTGCACCATCGGGCCGATCTGAACTACCTCTTCAACGAAATGCTGGGCGAACTCACCGT
>JAUYES010000217.1 GCA_030691225.1 Holophaga sp.
AAGAAATACTTGCCGACCCGCTGTCCCACCACGCGCTGGATGATGATGCCCATCTCCTCCACGAAATCGATGAGCCCTCGCTCGGCCCTGTATTCGATGGGATCGGGGCCAAATACCGACGCATACACTTCTGCTACGGCATCCATCAAGGCATCCAAACGTTGCTCTCGGGTGCCGGTATTGGCCAAGAAAAGGCTGCGGTATTTGCCGGAAAAGGCCGTGCCTTCGCTATCTTCCAAAAGGCTCGAAGAGCGCACAATGAGCGGACCTTCGCCCAGGTCTTCCAGCGCGAATTGCAGCTGGTGGAACATCTCCAGTGAGAAAAAGGAATTCTTGAAGACCTGTTCGAGGTAGGGAAAGGTGTGGCGCACCTCGTCGGGTGGTGAAAACTTGAGACTCCAGAGATCTTCGAGACTGTTGTGGCGCAGGAAGTTATAGATGCCGTCGGAGGTCAGGTGCCAAGTGCGCGGGGTGCGAAGGCTTTCGATGAGCGGGTTGCCCTTGCCTTCTCGCTTAAGAATTCGATCAGCCAGGATGAGTCCGGCCGCCTTTCCGCCCATTTTTCCGTTGCCCTGAGCGGGCCCAGTCACATGGGTCAAAAGCTTGCCGAAGTCGTAGATGGAAAGATGTTTTTTGGCGATGCCAATGAATTTCAGGTTATCGGTGAGAAAGCGCCGAATCAGCGCCACCCTCACGTTTTGGTCATCGGCCGGGGAAAGGGCAGGTTCGCTTTCGCGGGTTTCTCGGCAGAAGCGATCGACGATTTCCGTGATCTCAACCAGCGGGATATCCCGCTTTTCGGTGGCGAGGGCCAGGAAGCCAAGCTTGTCCTGGCGCATCCACTGCTTGAGCAGGCTGTTTAATTCCGCATCCTCGAAGACGATGCTGGCGATGTCTTGGATTTCGGCAAAGGTCTTGCGAAGCACGGCCATATCGCGCTTGGGCAGTGGGGCGTTGGAGCCGTGCGAGGAGCTTTCGCCTTGAGCGTAAATGGCCGGATCAAACTGGGCGATCATCTTGTGAACACCTGGCACGCCTAGTTTGGTGGCGTGATTCATCAGGCGGCGGATCAGGCGATGATGCAGATTGGGATCGATCTCGCCGAGCAAGTCGAGAATGGCCCGCCATTCGGGTTTTTTCTCGAAGACGCTTGGGATGTAGCCTGCTTCTTCCGCGGAGGCGCCTTCGGCGCGGGCTTCAGCCTCTTGACCGATCTTGAGGGCCGTGAGGTCCACGAGTTTCTTTTGGTCCAGGTGAAAGGGGCTGTCCGGTGCGCGACTGGAGCGATTCTCCAGGTAGACCACCTCAACTTCGCCGAGGGTTTCACCCTTCACATGGATGGGGGCACGAAGCGTCCATGTACTGGTCTGGAAGCCGGGGCTTGCGTAGAAGTCACCCCCAAAATGAATGCGAGCTCGGCAGACCTCTTCGTGGCGAAACCCCCTGGGCAATTCATTCGCGATGCGCTGCAGAATGCTACCGATGGGCAGTCCTCGCTGATCGAGGATTCGTGCGATCTGGAAGATGGTCTGGAGTTCGCGGGACTGGCCGAACGTTTGATGAGAGGTCATGGGCTTTTCCGGGGAGAAGGGTCCGGGGCAGTGTAGCGGACAAAAACAACGGCCCGCGAGAGCGGGCCGTTAGTTCTGATGCGTTTGCCTTTGGGTTTATTACACCCAGCCACGCAGATGGCAGGCTTCGGCAACGCGCTTGATGGAGATCATGTAAGCGGCATCGCGCATGTAGACCTTCTTGTCACGGGCCATGGCGGAGACGGCCTTGAACGCATTGGTCATCTTCTGGTCAAGCTTGCTGAGAACTTCTTCTTTTTCCCAGTAGTAGTTCATGTTGTTCTGAACCTGTTCGAAATAGGAGCAGGTCACGCCACCGGCGTTGCAAAGGAAGTCGGGGATCATGAAGATGCCACGCTTGATGAACTCGGCATCGGCCTCGGGGGTGGTGGGGCCGTTGGCGCCCTCGGCGATGATCTTCACGGTGGGCTTGATCTTGGCGACATTGCTGCCGTTGA
>JAUYES010000517.1 GCA_030691225.1 Holophaga sp.
CGCCTGATAAATGGGCACCGTGCCAATGGGCACAGGGCTATTGCGCAGGATCCATTCACGGGTTTCGTGGATATTGGCACCAGTGCTGAGATCCATGACCGTGTCAGAACCCCAACGAATGGCCCACGCCATCTTTTCCACTTCTTCTTCGATGGATGAAGCCACGGCGGAGTTGCCGATATTGGCGTTGATCTTCACCAGAAAATTCCGTCCGATGATCATGGGCTCGGATTCCGGGTGGTTGATGTTGGCGGGGATGACAGCCCGTCCCCGAGCCACTTCGTCACGGACAAATTCGGGAGTGATGGGCTGGCGACCGCTGGCTTCTCGGCCTAGGTTTTCTCGAATAGCAATGAACTCCATTTCGGGAGTTACGATGCCCTGTCTGGCGTAAAACAACTGAGTGACGTTTTTTCCCGCCTTGGCCCGCAGGGGGCGCCGCAGGGCCTGAAAACGAATAGCGTCCAAGTCCGCATCCCGCTCCCGAAGTTGGCGATAAACGCTGGTGGAGGAGCCCAACTCTTCCACATCGGCCCTTTCGAGAATCCAAGATAGACGCATGGGTTTTAGGCCCTTCGCTAGATCCAACGGAGTCTGAGGATCGGTATAGGGTCCGGTTGTGTCATAAAGCAGGACAGACTCGTTGGGCGTTAGCTTTCCGTCGAAATCTCGGGTTGGCTGAAGCTTTACTCGGCGAAGCGGTACCTGGATATCCGGCCTTGAGCCTTGCACATAGGTTTTTTCGGAAGCAGGAAAGGGTTTCTGGCAGCTTTCGAGGACGGTTCCTCGGATTTCAGACGAATTCGACATTAAAATCTCCAATTTCAAGTAAAAATCGGGGCAACCAAGTCGGCCCCGCGAAGGGCGAGTTTATCAGTGCCGAGCCCCCTTTTCATGTTTTCAGCCTTTTGCCCTACTTGGTCGATACTTTGGATGCAGCAAAATGTGGGAGGTGAGGGATGCAGGAAAAGCCGAACCAAGACCAACCGATTCCGGACCAGTTGATCCAGATCGCCAATGAACAAGAGGGCGGAGCGGAGCGCGTAATTTCGCAAATTGAGGTCGTCCAATCGAGTTTCGAAGAAATCCAAAACTTGGCCAGGGAGTGCAACGACCTTCTGGCGCGCCTCCTGCCCCCCAGCGAAGAACGCGACAACCTTATTACCAAGATCGAAGAAATAAACCTTCACGCCGATAACGGTATGTATAACGTTTCAGGGGTGTTCGATCTTTTTCAGTATCAGGATATTGTGCGGCAGAAGTTGGAAAAGGTTGGCCATCGTCTTATTGATGTATCGGAATACATTCAGGCCAACCTAGTGCCCCAGGATGAGGCGACTAGACACGCACCTTCCGGTCGAGACATCTTGGAGCGTGAAGGCCAATCGCCGGATTTGGCCAAAGACGATGCCGATAGCGTCATAGCAGAGTTCTTCGCTAAGATTCGGGCGCAAAAGCTGGCGAAGTAGGGCTATCCTGAGGCGTGCCGCAACGCGCATCGGAGCTCGTGCCTGACTTATTCCCGCATTTTTGGAACGCTTCTGGTGGCCGTTGGTGTGGTCGTCGCTCAGCCGCCTTCCGACGATCCCGTGATGAAGGTCCGAAGTCAGCGCGCTGCCGCAGGATCCGATCTGGATCTACCTGCGGTTCCGCGAACCGTGATGGAACCACCACCCCTGCCTCCGCCCGAAGTAAATATCAAAGACACCAAAGGGTATCGGGGCAAACGGGGGAAGAAGGCGAAGGCCGGCACGGTTAAAAAGAGTGCAAAGACGGGGAAAGCCGTAAAAGGGAAGAAGGTGGTAAGTCGGAAGAAGTGACGGGGTTATTTGGGTCGAAAGGGTAAGGATTTCGACTTGGGTGGTTTGGTCACCACCGTTATCGTTTTCTTGGAATTGCCTTTGGCAATTCCAAGACCTCACGCACTTGGGGTAAAGGGAGAATTGAACGATGGTGGACACGGGCAAGGTCGTTGATAAAGTGGCGGTTGTTATGGCCGGCGGCAGGGGGACTCGGTTTTGGCCTCGGTCTCGGGGGCATCGGCCGAAGCAGTTTTTGGCCATGGTCGGCGAGAGCAGCCTCTTGAACCAGACCGTGGATCGCCTCGGCGCGGATTTTCCGCCGGAAAAGGTCTATATCGTGACAACCCAGGAATTAGCGGCGGAGACTCGGCGGATGCTGCCGACCCTGCCACCGGAAAACGTAATTGTTGAGCCCGAGGGTCGAAATACGGCGCCATGCTTGGCCTTAGCTTTGGTGACCATCGAGCAGCAGCATCCAGGCTCGGTCATGGTCGTGCTTTCGGCGGATCATTGGATCACGAACCATGATGCGTTCCTAGGTGACATCGCCCTAGCCGCCCACCATGCCGACCAAACGCACGACCTCGTCACCTTTGGTATTCGGCCCGCCTACCCCGAAACAGGTTATGGCTATATCGAGACCTCTGGACAGGGTGCGGTGCTTAGCGTGAAGGCCTTCCGGGAAAAGCCTCCCCTCGCTACGGCGATCGAATATGTCCAGTCCGGTCAGCATTACTGGAACGCCGGAATGTTTGTCTGGACCCTGGCCGATATGCGCCGCGAACTGTTGGAAAACTGCCCCGAGGTATTGGCGCCGCTGGATGCTTGGATCGCAGAAGGCGCGGACCCCAAGGCCATTCCTGCGGCTTATTCAGCCCTGCCTAAGCTATCTATTGATTACGCGCTGATGGAAAAATCAAAACACGTAGCAGTCGTTCCTGCCACTTTCGGGTGGTCGGACGTTGGTTCCTGGCCAGCGGTGGTGGAATTTCACCAACCTGATGCCGAAGGCAATGTGGTTGTTGGAGATGCTGTCCTCGTGGATTCATCGAATTGCGCTATTTTTGGAGGCCGCCGGATGATTGCAACTTCAGGGCTCCAGGATGTCATTGTGGTGGATGAAGAGGATGCCATGCTTATCTGCCATCGCGATAAAGCTCAAGGCGTAAAGGACATCGTCGAACGGCTTCAGAAACTTGGGCGCACCGATCTGCTTTAATGGGGAAAATCATGGAAAAGCCTAAATCTCTTCACGTTGCCAAGCCCTGGGGTTCTTTCGATCAATACGTGTTGAACGAGACCTGCACAGTAAAAGTACTCACCTGCAATCCGGGACAGATGCTGAGCCTCCAAAAGCATAAGCATCGAGCCGAACTATGGGTGGCTCTGGACGAGGGCGTGATTATCGAACTGGATGGCAAGGTCCTTACGCCGGACAAAAACACTGAGACATGGTTGCCCGCTGGTTGCGTGCACCGGCTGAGCTGCGCTGCCCAGGCACCTCATCCCGTGCGAGTGATGGAAATCAGCCTCGGTCAATTCGACGAGAACGATATTGAGCGATTGGAAGACGTTTACGGGCGGCGATAGTCAAATGGCGTAGACTGGAAAGTGAGGTGTCCTTCGGGACTTCCCGCCACATTCTTTCTCACCTCTCTTTCCAGTTTCCTTTTTGGAGACTCCCGCTCAAATTTCCCTCCAAACTCATCCCACCAAATCATCCCTCACGAAACGCCCCTGCCTCGGGGCGTTTCACTGTACGGAAATGGGCCACCATTGCAAATGACAACCGCTGCTTCAACCCACCACTGCGCCATCCTGGGGCCCACGGCTTCGGGGAAATCTCGGCTGGCCGTTGAAGTGGCGCGACGCTTGGGGGGAAGGGTGGTCAATGGGGATCCCTTCCAGGCCTTTCATGGCATTACCATCGGCACGGGGCAGCCGGATGATTCAGAACGTGGGGATGTTCCCCACATTGGGTATGGCGTGCTGCCGCTTTCGGAGTCGGTTAATCCATCCCGTTTCGGGTTTCAGGTGCGTGAGTGGTTGTCCGTCGATTCGGTATTGGTCACGGGATCTGGGCTCTACCTGCGGGGCATCTGGGATCAGTTGAGTGAGCTTCCTGATGTTCCGGAAGGTCTGGTGAAAAGGGTTCGCAGGTGGGCGACGACGCTCTCCAGCCCTGGTTTGCATCGGTATTTATGCGCCGTGGATCCCGTGCGGGGATCGCAGCTTCACCCCAACGATCAAAGCCGAATCCAGCGGGCGTTGGCCCTGCACCTAGCCACGGGGCGACGACCCTCGGCTTTGGTGGAAGGCATTCAGCATGGGGTTCCTGCGGGGTGGAAGGCACTCATCGTGTTGCCCTCTCGGGAACGGCTGAGGGCTCGGGTGGCGCAGCGGGTGCGGGGCATGATCGCTGCCGGATGGGCACAGGAAGTGCACGATGTGGTTGCGGCAGGCCACGAAGCAGATCTCCGCCGCTTGCGTCCGCTTGGGTACGAAGCGTGGCTGGAGGGTGGCGATTCACAGGTGATCGAGGCGCAGATAATCCAAAGCACCCAGGCCTATGCCAAACGCCAGACCACGTTTTTCCGGAATCAATGGCCCGAAATTCCTGTCTGGGATCCTGATTTCGAATCCGTGGAAACAGCCTTTGCTCGGTTGGGATTCTAGAGCAAAGCCGCAACTCGGCGTCGAACCTCATCGAGCAAGGCATCTCGGTCGGGAAAATCGCTGGGGTGCACAGGATCGCCAAAAGCCGCCTGAACGTGGCCTGGGCGCATGATCAGGGTCCCAGGTGGCAACGCCCCAAAGGTGCCTCGAAGACCAATGGGCACGATGGGTACGCCCGCGTCCATGGCCAGATTGAAGCCACCCTTTTTGAAGGCGCCAAGCTCCCCGGTACGGGTGCGGGTGCCTTCGGGAAAGATCACAACGCTTTTTCCGCCGCGGATTTTTTGAGCGGCTTCACGGATGCTGCGGATGGCTTTTTCTCGATTCTTTCGATCGATAAAGATCATTCCTGCAGCCCACACGGCCCAGCCAATGCCGGGTATCCACTTCACTTCTTTTTTGGCGATGTAAACCGCTGGGATGGGAATGGCGACCGCAAGAAAGGGTGGATCCAGCAGGCTTTCGTGGTTGGACATGAAGACCACGGGCTGTTCTCCGCTGCGGATGGCTTCGGGCAGATTGTCCCAGCCAGACACACCCCATTTAATGCCGCTGAGCGCAAACTGCTGACGGGTCCAACACCTTCCCAAGCTAAAAAAAGTACGGCGGGGACCCAGGAGTGGTGCGGCTAGGCCGCAAAGGACACCCGTGAATGGAACGGTCAGCATCGCCCAGCCTGTCATCAGGATTCTCCAGGGCCAAATGCCTCGCCAGTTGTTCACAGTTCCTCCTACAACCATTGAAACCCAAAAGGACTTGGATACCAAGGCGCCTGGATCCATCATTCCCCTCGACATTTCCAAGAAAGAGGCATTGAATCTCCTAACTCCCTTTTATTTTTCGACTCATCGGTCTGATTAAAATGTGTTTGTTCAAAGTGCTCTCAGGAGGCCCTTCCATGTCGAAGGAAAATGCAGTGGATGTCGTGCTGGTGGGCGGTGGGATCATGTGTGCCACGCTGGCGGCCATGATTCACGAGCTGGATCCAGAGTTATCCCTACAGGTTTTCGAGCGATTAGAAAGCGTCGCCCTGGAAAGTGCCGAAGCCATGAACAACGCTGGCACGGGCCATGCCGCCTATTGCGAACTCAATTACACCCCGCAAAAGTCGGATGGCAGCGTTGAAATCACGAAGGCGCTTGGCATCAATTCGGCCTTTGAAGTCTCCATGCAATTCTGGTCCTATCTGGTCGAAAAGGGCCTGCTGCCCGAGCCTCGGCAATTCCTGAATCCCATTCCTCACATGAGTTTTGTGTGGGGGGAAGCCAATGCCGATTTCTTGCGGACGCGCCATGCCAAGTTGAGCGCTCACCCGATGTTTGAGGACATGATCATTACGGAAGATCCTAAGGTGATCGGAGAATGGGCGCCGCTCTTGATGCAGGGGCGCGACGCCGGGCAGCCGCTGGCGCTGACGCGAGTGAATCGGGGCACGGATATCGATTTCGGAAAACTGGCTCGCATGCTTTTCGCCGAGTTGGAAGGTCGCGCCGGGTATTCCCTTCACCTCAACCATGAAGTTCGTGGTCTCGACCGTGAAGTGGATGGTCGATGGCGCGTGCGGGTCAAAGATCTGGTTGGTGGCGGGACTCGCGAAGTGTCGGCGAAATTTGTATTTCTTGGTGGTGGTGGTGGATCGCTGCCCCTTCTCCTTAAATCGGGGATTGAAGAAGGAAAAGGTTACGGAGGTTTCCCCGTCAGCGGCGAGTGGCTGGTATGCCATAACCCCGAGGTGATCGAGCAGCACCAGGCCAAGGTCTATGGCAAGGCTTCCCTGGGGGCGCCTCCCATGTCGGTGCCGCATTTGGATACCCGCATGATCGATGGTCGAAAAGCCCTGCTCTTTGGACCCTATGCTGGTTTTACTACCAAATATTTGAAGCGCGGTTCCTACTTTGATCTCCCCGGTTCACTGCGTTTTTCAAATCTGAAACCCATGCTGGCGGCGGGTTTGCACAATCTGGATCTCACGCGCTATCTCATCGGTCAGGTGCTCCAGTCCCACGAGCAGAGGGTTGAAGCGCTGCGGGAATTCATGCCCACGGCAAGGCCCCAGGATTGGACCCTAGATATGGCCGGCCAGCGTGTGCAGATCATCAAGCGGGATCCTCAGCTTGGTGGAAAGCTGGAGTTTGGCACCGAAGTGGTCGCCTCGGCCGATGGCTCCCTGGCTGCGCTCCTGGGTGCCTCTCCAGGAGCCTCCACCGCTGTCTCCACCATGATCGATATGTTGCAGCGCTGCTTCAAGCCTCAGGCTCAATCAGAGGCCTGGCAGGCGATGTTTACGCGCATGGTGCCGTCTCACGGTAAGGACCTGACCAAGGACCACGAACTCCTGCGCACCGTGCGGGATCGAAATAACGCTGTGTTGGGCCTTGGCTAATTAAGCAGAGCCTCTAGCCTAGTCACCATGCTTTCCTGCATGGCGGGAGTCTCTCCGAACTCGCGCTCGACGACCGAGCACTGCGCAAAGAGCTGACCCACTTGCCGGTCGCTCAAGGTGCGGTCCATCCAAGGATACAGAATCGTGTCTTCCCGTTGGATGTGGCTCTTTAGAAGCTCTCCGTAGGCCAGCAAATGCTGTTCTGCCATGGCCAGATCGCTGTTCTCCAAGGCCATCGCCACCGCGCGAACGTGGCCCCGGCCATCCTCGTGATCTTGAAGCATGACCTTGAGAATGTCGGATCCCTGCTCGAAGAAACGGAAGAGGATGTCCTCTTCCTTCGCGTGGTGATAGCGATCCGCGTAGGTGCGGATGAACTCAAGGGTCTGATCCGCCATGGGGCGGGCAGCCTCGAAATCGGTGCGAAGGGCGATGACCAGCCTTGGCAATAGGGCGATGACTCGCAGAATAAACGTGTGCTCCACCACCATTCGCTGAATGGGTGGGCAAAAGGCCTTGGGGGCAGAGACTTTTCGTTCGATGGTTGGAATCTGGAAGGGCGCACCTTGGTAGATCACAGTGCCCATCTTCTGCAACAAGGACTGAATTTGAACGGTGTCCAGGTCGTGGATTTCAAGAATATCCAAGATGCGGCACGTGCCGAGCGTGCAGCTGGTGCAGCCGATTCCGGCCTCCTCCAGGATCGCTCCCAGGGTTGGGAATTCGATCATCAATGGCTTGATGTGGCGTTCGAGAACTCTTTGCATGGCAACTCCGATTCGCACCGCAGGGTATAGCGTGCGCCAATCGGGAATCGGCCACCTTGATGAAGGACAAGAATCGAAATTTGTTAAGGTGGGGCGCCCTAGCGCTTGAAGGTTTTGCCTTCTACGAGACGCCCATCGACATCCTCCACATCCAGCC
>JAUYES010000524.1 GCA_030691225.1 Holophaga sp.
GAAGGCCAATGCCGATATCCCCGTGGTGATCCTGACGGCCCAACGCGATCCCGATATGGAAGCCAAGCTCATTAAATTTGGCGTAAGGCGCGTGATCCATAAACCCATCGACCGAGCAACGTTGATCAGTACGATCAAAGAAATCCTGGGTTAAGAGGCTGCTGACGGCTTCTAACCCCCGCTCATTAGATGGACGACCTGCACTTCGGCACCGTCAGGAACGAGCGTGCTGTCATAGGCCTTCGGCTGCACCAGTTCGCCATTCACCGTGATAATCAGCAGGGGAAAACGGAAGTTGCGATGCACGAGCACACCGCGCACCGTCAAGCCGTCCTGCCATTCCATCCCATCGCCATTGACCTGGATCATGCCGCAACTCGCTTTCCCATTATAAATTCGGCCGTTATCCGGCCGAATTTATATCGGCCCAACCTATAAGTGCAGCTTCACCACATCGACCACTTCAGGGAAGGCATCGAGGCCCAGTTCCTTCAAACGCTCCAGAGTCGGAACGCCATTGGGAGTCCAGCCACGGCGCTTGTAGACGGCATCCGTCAGCTGCTCGTAGCGGCCCTGGCGCCAGCTGCGGTGGGCGGCCATCTTTTCTTCCAGACTCATGGTGGTGGGATCGAGCTTCATTTCTTCGGCGATCTGCTTGTCGTAGCGCTCCTGCCGAGAAAGATATTCTTCGGTCGTCACGGGACCCAAGGCGCGGAAGGGTGCATGGTCATCTTTGCGCAGGCCCTTGCCCATGCGGATATTGAAGATGCGCTGGAAGTTGTAGACCTTCGCCGATTGATGGATCAGCTCATCTTTGTCGATCTTGATACCCGTGGTGGCGGTGAAGATATCGACGTAATTCTGGACGTGCTCGGGAATCTTGTGCGCCTCGGGCTGTTGGGCGTTGTTGGAAGGCACCACATCGTTCCAAGGCAACTTGCAGAAGCCGTTAAGGCCAAACCACGTGCGGAAAAGCGGGAAGTAATAGAGCGCTTCAGCCTTGTCTTCAAACGTGGGGATCTGCTTGTTCACCATGTCCATGAAGATCAGCCAGGCTTCATCGTGCTGAGGCCCCTTGTTGGTGAGGGCGTAGCCACCCTGCTGGGCCAGGCTTTCCTTGGACATGTACTGGCTGTATTCCAAGCCCTTGTTTTCCATGCCGATGTCATTGATGAGCTTGGGATCACCCCAGCCATTCTTGATGAAGATCTCTTTCATCTTCTTCACGCCCTGGCCCGCGATGATGCCGAAGCCTTCGCCCCGGGCCATCTGGTGCATCATTTCCAGATCGTCTTCGGCATTGCCCCAAGTCATTTCCAATCCGCCGGTGCGTTCCTTGTTCAGGATGCCGCGTTGGTAGCACTCCATGACGAAGGCCGTGAGGGTGCCGTACGTGATGGTGCAGATGCCGTAGGTATCGCAGTAGAAATTGAGTTCCAGCAAATAATCGGGATCGAAGACCCCGCAATTGGAACCCAGCCCTGCGGCATTTTCGTATTCGGGACCATCCACCGTCACGGTGTGGCCCTTGTAGGGACCGGTCTTGACCACCAAGCCATCGGCGCCCTTGGCACAGGCCATGGAACAGCCGTACCAGCAGCCATCAACAGTCTTTTGGGTGCAGCGACTCTGCCAATAGGCCGAATCGATCTTGTGGGTATCCGGGTGGGAACCGTACTGGAAATTGTGCGTGGGCAGCAGATCGTAGGCGTCCATGATCTCGACAATATGGGCGGTGCCATTGCGGCGCATCATGCACTGGTAGGGATCGTTTTCCCGGATTTCCTTGTGGTACTTAATGCCTGTCTTGGCGATGGTTTCATAGTCGGCCACGTTATTGAGGTCGCCCTTGACCTGGGGTCCGCGACAAACCACCGCGCGAATCCGCTTGTTCCGGAACACGGTACCGATGCCGCCACGCCCGGCCTGCTTGAGGCGAATGCAACCCCGGCGGTGATCCCACCAGGAGAAATTCAACATGCCAATAAGACTGTGTTCGGCAGCAGCACCGGTGCAAACAACCGAGATATTCACGCGATCCGCATCATTTTCCGCATACATGTGCGTGAGCACTTCGGCGAGAACATGGCTATCCACGGGCTCTTCCGGCGCTTCTTCGATGCGAATGATGCCCTTTTGCCCATCAATGAACACGATGAGGTCGCACTCGGATTTGCCTTGAATCTCCAGGGCATCGAAGCCACTGAATTTGAGCAACGGGCCAAAGTAGCCGCCCACATTGGAATCGATGGGGATATCCGTCTGGGGTGAAAGGGTGACCACCAAGGACTTCCCAGTGCCCGCGTACTGAGTAATGCCTGACACCGGGCCGGGGCAAATGATGATTTCGTTTTCGGGATCATTCCAGCGGGTGGTCGGTTTCACCGCATTCCAGAGATGCCACAGACCAAAGCCACGACCACCGAGGAACACATCCTTCATCTGCTGGGTGACGGGCTTTTCTTTTACTTCCAGCGTGCCCACATTCACGTAGAGGCTGCGATGGTTGTAGCCCTTGTCCGGCAGACTGGGAGTAAACGAAATCTCCTTCAAAACTTTATGCGCGGCCTTGATGGCTTCGAGACCTTCGAGGTACTCGGTGCGCTTGGTGAAGTCGATGTCCATGACCTTGGTGGGATCGAATACGAATTGGCTCATGTCATATTCCTTCGCTTAAAGAATTCGGTAAGCCGGTTCGGGAACGTCGACGATCTCCAACGCCGCATGGGGGCAAGCCTTCACGCAGATACCGCAGGAAATGCACTTGTAGGGCTCGGTCCATTCGGGATTGCGCTCGAAGATCTCCTTCTCGCAGAAACCCATGCACATGTAGCAGCCCACGCAGACCTTCTTGTCGATGACCACCACGCCCAGCTTGTTGCGCGATAAAGCCTCGGTGGGGCATACCACCACGCAATCGCCGCACTGGTCGCAAAGCACGGCTTGGCCACTGCCATCCGCCAATTCGCGGATATGCAGGGCGGCCATGGCGGGATCGGTCAATTTGAAGACCTTCTCCACGCAGGAGGACTCGCATTCGTGCTGGCAGGTCGCTCGACCGGCATCGCACTTGCTCAGATCAATCCTTAGCTGTCGCATGCTCAGGTGCCTCCCATCGCTGGGGTCATTAGACCCGGGCCGTGCCAATACGGCCGCGATTCAGGGAAAAGGTAGCATCCGAGGGCGGAAAGACAAACGCCGGAAAGACCGTGATATACGCTCGTGCCTATCGATTTTGATCGGGCTTTCTCTCCCACTACTTCCGAATGAGATGAACCGCCGTGGCCTTGAAAGTCGCAAATACCGGCCGACCCACAGCCAGCCCTAGTTCCTCTCGAGAACGACTGGTCACGTAGGCGGAAAGGAAAAAGCCGCAATCCAGTTCCACTTTCAAAAAGGGCCCTCGGGATGTGATGAGAGTCACCCGCCCTGCAAAGCAATTCCGAGCACTGGTCTCACCCTCGGGATGCAAGGAAATGGTGACGTTCTCCGGGCGAACGCCCACGGTCAGTTCTTGGCCCAGGGTCGCGTCGCCGGTACCCGCGATTTCCTGGTTGCCCACCTGAAGCGTGAAAAGCCCGCTTTCGCAGCCACGCACCACACCGACCAGCAGTGTTTCCATACCCACAAAGTTGGCAACGAATTCATCGATGGGATGATTGACCACCTCTCCAACCGGACCGCATTGCACCACTCGCCCCGCGCGCAGCACCGCCAGGGAATCCGCAAAACACGCGGCCTCCATCAGGTCGTGCGTAGCCAGGATGGCGGTGCAGCCCGTATCGCGGAGCATTCGCCCCAGGTCCTGTTGAAGCGCTTCGCGCGTGGGTGGATCCAGAGAAGAAAAGGGTTCATCCAGGAGCAGAATCTGCGGCTTCACCGCACAGGCCCTGGCCAAACTGGTGCGCTGGGCTTCTCCTCCAGAAAGTTCGCGGGCGTGGCGGGTGAGCAGATGCGCCACGCCAAATCGCTCGGCACTTTCCTTGATTCGAACCTTGCGCTCAGCCTTTGGTATTCCGCGCAGTCGCAGGCCCACGCCAATGTTTTCCTCGACGGTCGTATCCAACAGCAAGGGTTCCTGGAACACCAGGGTTACCCGCTGACGGTAGGCCACAAAGTCACCGGTGCTCTGCAAAATGGTGCCCTCGAAGCTCAGGTGGCCTTTCGCCGGGGCGAGCAAACCCGCCATGTAGAGAAGCAGCGTTGATTTCCCTGCGCCATTGGGACCGATGAGACCCATGATTTCACCGGCGCGGAGAGTCCATTTTGGCAATTGGAGGGCCAAGGTTTCGCCCCGATAGACTTCCAGGTTTTCTGCTTCCAGGAGGACCGGCCCAAGCGTATTCATCGGGGCCTCCGCCGCTGCTGAATATGGGTCAAGGCGGCATTCACGGCGAAGGCGAGCAGCAACAAGATCACGCTCAAGGCGATCGCCATATCAAAGTTGCCTTTGCTGGTTTCCATGACCGTGGCCGTGGTCAGCACTCGCGTAGAACCCTTGATGTTGCCACCCACCATGATGGAGGCCCCAACCTCCGATATGACGCCGCCAAAGCCTGCCATGATGGCCGCCAACAGGGGCAGACGCGCCTCCTTGATCAGCATCCAGATCATCTGCCTACGGGACGCACCCAGGCTGAGGATCTGCAATCGAAGATTGGATGGCAATTGCTGCAGCGCCGCCAAACTGAGCCCCGCAATGATGGGCGTAGCGATGACTGCTTGAGCGATCACGATGGCCATGGGGGTATAGAGCAAGTGCAGCATCCCCAAGGGACCGTTCCGCCAGAGCAGCATGGACACGAAAAGCCCGACCACTACGGGTGGCAAGCCCATGCCTGTGTTTACGAGGCTGATCACGAGGCGTTTTCCGGGAAACCGATTCAGCGCCAGGATCACGCCCGTGGATACTCCGAGCACCAAACTCACCAGGGTGGCCAACCCCGAAAGGGCGAGCGAAAGCAAGGTAATACTCAGGACTTCCCGATCGAGCGTCAGCAGCAAACGAAGGGCCTCTTTGATGCCTTCCCAGATCAAATCCATGTCTAGCCCTCGATGGGAATAACGATGACGGCGGTGGCCTTGATCAGCGCATGTACGGGTTCGCCCACCGCAAGCGCCAAATCTTCGCAAGCCCAAGAGGTGATGAGGGATTCCAGCGGGAACCCGCAATCCATCTGCACCCGCACAAGGGGGCCCAGGTGATGGAGTGCGGTCACTCGCCCAGCCAACCGGTTGCGTTGGGTTACGGCACCGGAGCCATGCCGTTCCAGCGACACGCCTTCACCCCGGATGCAGGCGTAAGCCTCGTTAAATTCACCACCGGGATCCGGCGCTACCAATTCGATTTCTCCGGCAAGCAGGCGCAAAAGGCCTTCGGTGCGTCCGGCGATCCGCGTTCGAACCACTGTGCCAAAGCCCAGTAATTCTGCGGCCTCGCGGGAATCAGGTTTGGCAAAAACCTCGGTCGGGGAGCCACCCTGGCAAATGCAGCCCTCGCGCATAAGCAGAAGATGATCGCCAAGTGAGAGTGCTTCATCGCGATTATGGGTCACGAGAATGACGGGCATTTTCATGGCCTGGAGCACGTGCCGTAGTTCGTGGCGAAGCTGCTCGGCCGCCGGACGATCCAGAGAGGCAAAGGGCTCATCGAGCAGCAGCAGGCGCGGTCGGGGCGCAAGAGCTCGAGCCATGGCAACGCGCTGTTTTTCACCCCCGGACAGCTCCACGGGGCGCCGCCCTTCCATCCCTTCCAGGCCCATGAGCCGAAGCAATTCACTCACGCGATGGGTTCGGTCCTGGGACGACCAATCCCGCAACCCGAACGCGATGTTGCCGCGCACATCCAGGTGCGGAAAAAGCGCCGATTCCTGAAACACATAACCCACATGGCGGCGATGGGGCGGCACGAAGCGCCCAGAGGCTGCGTCAAACCACGGCACATCCTCGGCAAAAATGGCACCCGTGTCAGGCCGATCCAGCCCCGCCAGACAGCGGAGAATGGTGGTTTTCCCGCAACCCGAGGCACCAAAAAGTACGGTGATCCCGAACCGGTTCAGTTCCATTTGGAATTCCGCGGCAATACGAGGCCCCGAACTAAAATCCCGCGTGAAATTTGCTCTCAGCGCCATAGTGGATCCTTCCCGCGGAGCCACGCGGTGCACACCAAGACGGCGAAGGCGAAACCCAGCAAGAGCATGGCCGTGCGATTGGCTCCGGCCATATCGAAGGACTGCACTTGATCAAACAACGCAATCGAGGCGGTGCGGGTGCGCCCCGGCAGATTGCCGCCCACCATGAGCACCACCCCGAATTCGCCGATCGCATGGGCGAAGGAGAGAATCACCCCCGACAGCAGACCCCGCCAGGCCAGGGGCAGCGCCACGCGCAAGTAGGTTCCGCTCCGACTTGAGTTCAAGGTCGAAGCCACCTCCAGCAAGCGACGGTCAACACCACCAAGAGATGACACGAGCGGCTGAAGGAAAAAGGGCAGGTTGGTGAACACCTGAGCGAGCAGCAACCCACTGAAACTGAAGACCAGCGGGGAGCCCGTCAGGCTCTCCCAGGCGTGTCCGATGGGACTGCGCGGCCCCAGCGCCACGATGAGGTAAAAGCCCAGCACCGTGGGCGGCAGGATTAAGGGCAGCGAGGTGAGGGCTTCCACCACCGCCTTCCCCCGAAAGCGCCCGAAGGCCAAAAGATAGGCCAGGATCAATCCAATCGGAAGCAGAACCAGGGTCGATGCCGAGGCAAGCCTAAGACTGAGTCGAACAGCTTCCCAATCCATCACGGACGACCAAAGCCATGGCGGGCGAGAATGGTCTGACCTTCATTGCCGAGCAGG
>JAUYES010000219.1 GCA_030691225.1 Holophaga sp.
TCATCATGGCTGAAATCACCGGCATACCCTACGTGAAAATAATGCTGGCGGCGATCATTCCTTCGATCGTGTTCATCTTTTCCTTGAGCGCCGTTACCGCACTGGAAGCGGAAAAACTCGGCGTGAAAGGGACGGAACGGAAGGCAAAGGAACCCTGGACGGGGCAACGCGTCGTCCAGTTCTTGATTATGATCGCCGGCTTTACCGTGCTTCTCGCCATGCTGTTCACGGGGTATTCTGTGGACCTGTGCGGACTCGCCGCTACCTCCATGGTGGTCGGCCTTTCGCTCTTGTTTCCATCGACCAGACCCAGTCTTGTCAAGCTGAAGGAAATCTTCGTGGAAGGCGGTCGCGAAGGGCTGTCGGTTACGGTCTCCTGCGCGGCAATCGGAATCATCATCGGCGCTGTGGCGGGCACCGGCTTGGGCGTCAAGGTTAGCCAGGCGATCGTTTCGGCGGGCGGCGAATCTCTGGTTTTTGCGCTGTTTTTAGCTGCCGTGTGCTCGATCATGCTCGGCATGGGCCTTCCCACCGCCGCCTCCTACCTGATGGTCATCGCCATTGCCGGACCGGCGATTATAAAACTGAAGGTACCCGTGCTGGCCGCTCACCTGTTCGTATTTTATTTCGCAGTGATGTCGGCGATCACGCCCCCCGTCGCGTTGGCGGTGTTCGCGGCGGCCGCGATCGCGCAGGTTTCGGTGATACCGATTGCGCTCATCTCAATGCGGCTTTGCCTGGTGGCGTTCATCCTGCCGTTCATGTGGGTGTACCACCCCGAGTTGATGCTGCAGAACTTGGGTCTTACCATGTGGCCCGCCATTCTGGGAGGGTTCGCGGCGCTGCTGATCGCTACGTTCGCGCTGGCGGCAATGCAGGTTGGCTATTTCAGGGGCAAGCTCGGGGCCGCCGAACGGGTCCTGCTTGGCATTGCCGCAGCCTTCATTTTCTGGCCCGGCGCCGTGACCACTACGGTTGGCTGTATCGTTACACTTGCGATTCTGGGGCGCAGATTTCTACGAAGGATGTCATACCGGACTTGATCCGGCATCCGGGGTTTCCTGGATTCCCGTTTGCACGGGAATAACAAAAAGCGAAGAATTTAGAATTTTTACGGGACTATCGATCATGACTAAAACACAGAGAGCTAACAATAAAGAAGGCATCATCGAATTGAGCGAAGCCGAAAGGAATGTTCTATGCGGCGCATCAATCAAGTAGTCAGTTTGATCTTTTTCGTCGGTTCCGTTTCCATTGTTTGGGTGTCCTGGACCATGGAATACTATACATCGCTCGGTCCTGGCGCCGGATTCTTCCCCGTCTGGCTCGGTGCATGCCTGGCCGGACTTTCACTCATCTGGTTCATCCAGGCATGCTTTGAGAATACGCCGATGAAGGAAGACTTCATTCCCGACCGCACCGGATTAATAAGGGTTGGGTCGATCCTTTCAGCCCTCGTGATTATGGCACTGCTCATGGATGTGGTTGGTTTTCAATTGATGATGTTCGTATTCGTGTTCTTTCTGCTGATTGCACTCGGGCGGCAGAATCTTGTTCTGACATTGATTATCTCGCTGGTGGGCAGCTTCGGAATGTATTACGCGTTCAAGACCTGGCTTGGCGTTCAATTGCCGGAATCGTCCATCGCATGGCTCATGGAACTCGGGCTATAGGAGAAAAACCCCATGGATGTTCTTCACAATCTAATGAACGGTTTCGCGGTCGCGTGTACCCCTCATAATCTCAT
>JAUYES010000532.1 GCA_030691225.1 Holophaga sp.
CCCGTTGAACCCATCTGGTGCTCATCCACCCATACTTGGGGGAACCATTCAAAATACGCCGCGCGGTTCATGGCACGGCTCTCCTTCTGGGTGAGCATCCACCAATCGCGATTATTGTCGTGGCCGACGTAGGGATGGTAGAGCCAAGGCATACGCCCGCCTTCGAAGGGGGTGTTCAGTTGCTTGCGGTACCAATCCACCACGAGGTTCTGGCCATCGGGGTTAAGGTTTGGAACCAGCATCAAGATCACGTTATCCAGACGCTTGAGCATCTCAGGATCCTTAGTTCGGGCCAGATCGTAGGCCCACTCCAGGGCCATCTGGCTCGCGCCGACTTCGGTGCTATGCATGCTGCACGTTAGGAGAAGGATGGACTTGCCTTCCTTGGCCAGGGCCTCAATCTGCGCTTCACTCAATCCGCGGGGATCCGCCAGTTTTTTCGCGATGCCTTTGTAGTGATCCAAGCGCTTGATGTTTGATTCGCTGCTAATGACGGCCATGAGCATGGGCTGACCCAAGGTCGTTGACCCCAGATCCACTAGGTGGAGGCGAGGGGATGCCTTGGCGAGAGTCCTCAAATAATCCGAAGATTGTTTGTAGTCCGCCAATTGGCGATCTGCGCCCAGGGGGAACCCGAGGAAGGCACTCGGTGAAGGCGGTTCCGCCGCCAGGGTAACCAACAACGCTGGGACTAGCAGAAGCGGTTTCATGGACATTGGACCTCCAGTGGCTTCCGGGCAGTCTGGCAGGACCCCTGGATCCATCGCAAGGCGAGGCATACAAAAAACAGGTCGCCTCCTTCCTAACCGGAGTTCCCTGCACCAAGTCCCAGCATTCCTTCCTAGCCCCTGCTACCTTTCTCTGGTCGGGTTTCACTCTGAAGCCCCCGTTCGGATTTGCCGATGGACCAACTAAGCGCCCTACTGCACATGTCTCCCGCAACCCTTTGGATGGCCTTCAAGGTTGTCCTGGTCTTTGCGGGACCCCTTACACTCGCGGCTCTTATGACCTGGGTCGAGCGCCGAGGCAGCGCCATGATTCAGGATCGCATCGGTCCCAACCGCGCGGCCCTGTTCGGGAAATGGCGTCTCATGGGCCTGCCCCAATTGGCAGCGGATGGCATCAAGGCCTTTATGAAAGAGGATCTGGTACCACCCCACGCCCATAAATTTTTGTTCTGGTTGACCCCCATTCTCGCCTTTCTGCCTGCGGCATTGGGATTTGCCGTCATTCCCTTTGGGCAGAGTTTTCAGTCGGGCGGTCAGACCTATCACCTGAGCCTGCTGGATCCCGGCAACGGCATGGGCATGCTGTACCCCTTGGCCATCGGCGCCACCGCGGTCTATGGCGTGCTGGTAGCTGCTTGGAGCAGTAACAACAAGTGGGCCATCCTCGGTGGTATGCGCGCCAGCGCACAGATGGTGAGCTACGAACTGGGCATGAGCCTCGCAGTGATCTCCATCTTCATGACGACGGGCGGCTACGATCCCCACCAGATCATTGCCGCCCAGCATGGCATGTGGAACGTGGGGCCCCAGTTCGTAGGTTTCCTGGTCTTTTTCACCTGCATGTTCGCGGAGACCAACCGCCTGCCCTTCGATTTCGCCGAGGGTGAATCCGAGATCGTGGCGGGCTACTTCACCGAGTTTGGCTCCATGAAATTCGCGCTGATGTACCTGAGCGAATTCATCCATCTTGTAACGGCTTCGGCCCTGATCGTCACCCTATACTTCGGTGGCTGGCGGGTACCTTTCGTGGCCAACCCCGGCGTGCTGCTCTCCGTGGCTGCTTTTCTGGGCAAGACGCTCTTCTTCTGCTGGGTTTTCGTTTGGGTGCGTTGGACCCTACCGCGCTTCCGCTACGACCAATTGATGAAGATGGGCTGGAAGGTCATGCTGCCGCTCTCGCTCGCGAATTTCCTTTTCCACGCATTCCTGATGTTCCGGCGGGGTTGATCCATGGCCGTGATTGTTAAACAGGTCGAACTGTCCTGGTTGGACCGCACTTACTTTTGGCCCATCTTCAAAGGGATGGTCATCACCATGCGGCACTTTCTGCGCCAGATCACCACGCGCACCAAGGACCGCTACACGGTGCAGTACCCCGACATGAAACGGGAAATGCCCGAGGGTTACCGTGGCCTTCACGAATTGAAGCGCTTCGAGGATGGCGCCATCAAGTGCGTGGCGTGCTTCATGTGCGCCGAGGCCTGCCCTGCGCGTTGTATTACCATTCAGGCCGAGGAATTTTCGGATCTCAACCTCACCCAGGGTTTCGAAGAAAAACGCCCCGCCATTTTCAAGATCGATATGCTCCGTTGCATCTATTGCGGCTATTGCGAAGAAGCCTGTCCCAAGGATGCGATTTGGTTGCGCAAGGATTACGATCTTGCCGCCTACGATCGCCTTTCCATGCAATTCGGGAAATGGGATTTGATGAATACCTATGCGGATGCCGACCAAAAGGACCGCATCACGATGGACCCGTCCCCTTCAACCCAGACTAAGGCAGGTTTGGAATGAAAAAAGCAAACCGCCAAGGCGCAAAGGCACCAAGAGAAAGCCAGAAACGCCAAGTAGGTCGATATACCCACAGGCAACATGGTGTTTCTTGCTTGGCGTCTTGGCGTCTTGGCGGTGTGTTTTTCCCTCAGGAGAACCCATGTTCCTGATCTTCGCCCTCATCACCCTGGTAGGCGCTTTGCTGATGTTCCGCCTGAAGAACCTGATCACGGCGGGGCTGAGTTTGGTGCTCTGCTTCATCGGCATCGCCGGGCTTTTCTTATTGCTGGGCAACCCGGTGGCCGCCGCCCTTCAAATCATCGTTTACTCCGGGGCCATTGTCGTACTAGTGCTTTTCGTGATCATGCTGCTGGCCAGTCACGAGGAAGAAAAACCCGAAAAACCCCGTGGCATTCAACGCTGGGGCTCGGCCGTAACCGTCTCGGCGCTGGGCGTCGGCGCGATTTGGATCGTAAAGAATTCCAAGATACTGGCCAGCCCAACCACGCCGAACGTCGACCCCATGACCCTGAATCGTCTGGGCGCCAGCTTATTTCGCGAACATTTGGTGGGCTTCGAGATTGCTGGCCTCTTGCTTTTGGCCGCGATGATCGCCGCCGTCAGCCTTGTGAAACGGGAGTTGTGAGATGACCCCGACCCAAGCCTTCCTAAGCGGCAACCTGCAGGCTTACATCCTGGTCGCACTGCTGCTTTTCGTGATTGGCCTCGCCACAGTATTGATTCGCCGCAGCCTGCTGATCCAGTTCATGGGCGTAGAGCTGATGCTGAATGCAGCCAATGTGGCGCTGCTTGCCTTCGCTCGATTCCGAGGCGGCGATGTGCAAGGCACCGTCTTCTACCTTTTCATTATCGCCGTGGCAGCCTGCGAAGCCGCGGTGGGACTCGCAATCGTGGTGGCGCTCTACCGACACAAGCAGACCACCGATTCCGATCGCGCCGATTCCTTGAGGCAGTGAGGATCTGATGCAAAAGCTCTTCTGGCTCATTCCCATCTTCCCGCTCCTGGGTTCGGCAATCATCGGCCTGTTTGGTAAAAAGGCAGGGAAAACGACGGTCTCTGCCATCGCTGTCGGCTCGGTGACGCTGTCTTTCTTGTTGGCTCTCATCGCCATGTTCGCCATGAAGGCCGCACCGGGATCGCGCATCGAATTGACCTACTTTGATTGGATGGCCGTAGGCAACCTCAGGGTTCCCATGGGGTTGGTTTTTGATCCTCTCTCTTGCGTCATGGCGTTGATGGTTTCGGGCATCAGCGCCCTGATTCATCTGTATTCCGTGGGCTATATGTGGGAGGACGAAGGCTTTGCCCGCTACTTTGCCTACCTCAATCTTTTCGTGTTTTTCATGCTGACCCTGGTGCTTGGTTCTAGCCTGCCGTTGCTCTTTGTGGGCTGGGAAGGCGTGGGTCTCTGCAGCTATCTGCTCATCGGGTTCTATTTCGAAACAGACTATGCTCCGGCGGCGGGCCTTAAGGCCTTCCTCACCAATCGCGTGGGCGATCTGGGCATGATCATCGGCATGATGGCGCTCTTCGCGCACTTCGGCACCCTGACCGTGAGCGAATTACTGACGCGTTCAGGAACCCTCAGCCCTGAAATCGGGTTCGGCGTAATCACCTTTGCCACGCTGATGATGTTTGTGGGCGCCACGGGCAAGAGCGCTCAGCTCCCGCTGTATGTTTGGTTGCCCGATGCCATGGCCGGCCCCACGCCCGTGAGCGCGCTGATCCACGCCGCCACCATGGTGACCGCGGGCATTTTCCTCATCTGTCGATTGGCACCGCTTTATCAGCTGGCACCCATCACGCTCACCACCGTGGCCTGGGTGGGTGCAGCCACCGCCCTATTCGCGGCAACCATCGGCCTTTGCCAGCGCGATATCAAAAAAGTTCTGGCCTATTCCACAGTCAGTCAGCTCGGCTATATGTTCTTGGGCCTCGGCGCGGCAGGTTTCGCGGCGGGCTTCTTTCACGTCTTTACCCACGCCTGGTTCAAGGCCCTGCTCTTCCTGGGCGCAGGCAGTGTGATCCACGCCATGCATCACGAGCAGGATCTCTTCAAGATGGGCGGGTTGAAAAACAAGCTGCCGATCACCTTTTGGACCATGCTTATCGCCACCTTTGCGATCATGGGTTTCCCGGGCTTCTCAGGCTTTTTCAGCAAGGATGAAATTCTCTACCTCGCTTACCTCAAGAGCCCCGTGCTCTGGGGCATGGGCCTGATCGGCGCCTGCTTTACCAGCTTCTACATGTGGCGCCTCATGGCGCTGACCTTCTGGGGTGAACCCCGCGATCAACACGCCTATGAACATGCTCACGAAAGTCCCTGGACCATGGCCGCACCGCTTGCGGTTCTTGCCGTGGGCAGCCTTTTTGCGGGCTGGTGGGGCGTGCCCGAAGCCTTCGGTGGTCACTTTTCCGTAGGTAAGTTCCTGACCCCCAGCCTCACCTTTGGCCAGACCCACGCTGCCCATGGCCACCACGAAGGGCCCGCCATCCTGCTGGCCTTGGTTTCGACCGGTCTGGCCATCGGCGCAGGTCTTTGGGGCTTCTTCAGCTACAAGAATGGCCTAGCGCTGGCCGAGGCTCGCTCCGCGAAATGGCCCACGCTGCATCGGCTCGTGGCCAACAAATACTATGTGGATGAAGGCATTGAGCGGTTCCTGCTGGGCCCCACGCGCTGGTTTGGCAACGCCCTCTGGAAATTCTTCGACGTCATCATCATCGATGGCCTCGGCGTCAATCTTCCCGGCGCCTTGGCTCGAATTAGCGGAGACTTCATCGCCCTTTTCCAAACCGGGCGAGTCCGCAATTACACCTTGGCCATGACCCTGGGAGCGCTAGCGCTCCTGTGGATTTTCTTGAAGTAGGAGATGGACGTGCTGACGAACTGGATCAACACCCACCTCCTGACCTTTCTGGTCTTCGCACCCCTGGTCTGGGGTACACTCCTGCTCTGTTTCCCAGAAAAACAATCGCCACTCGTAAAGCTTTTAGCACTCCTAGGTTCGCTCGGGATCTTCTTCGTGGCGATGCTCCAAATGCTGCGCCTTACACCCGATTCGACCGGAATCCTGATGGCAGAGCGTCATTCCTGGTTCTCAGTGCTAAACCTGCCCGTGGATTATCACCTTGCCCTGGATGGCCTCAACTTCTGGCTCGTGCTGCTGACGTTACTCATCGTGCCCTTGGCCTTGTTGGGCACCTGGAACAGCCTGAAACATCGTGCGGGTGCCGCCATTGCGCTATTTCTGATGCTCGAAGGCTCCATCCTTGGGGCACTTCTGGCTCAGGATCTCTTGCTCTTCTATCTGTTTTGGGAAGCCATGCTGCCGCCCATGTATTTCCTCATCGGCATTTGGGGCGGCGAGGACCGCAAATACGCCGCCAACAAGTTCATGCTCTACACCTTGGCGGGTTCGCTGCTCTGGTTGGTGGCCCTGCTCTATATCGCTAACAAGGCAGG
>JAUYES010000220.1 GCA_030691225.1 Holophaga sp.
GCTTTGCCTCGCACCAGGAACGAAGTAGGCTGAAATGTTTACGCATTGCAGGGGTAAAATTTTTTACTGCACCTGTTTTTCTTCTCAACATACGCAATTGGTTCCGGTGGCTTGTGCCGCCCTTTTTCGATTTTTCCACTAAGGGCAAGGAGTCCTGAATGAATGCACGAACGAAAGGCCTCACGCTTCTGACTTCGCTAGCCTGCGCCGTAGCAGCCTACGGTCAGACCAGCACAACCTCCGGAGCCATCCGTGGCAACGTGAAATCGAAAAAGGGTGGGGCAGTCGTCGGCGCCTCCATCACGATTCGAAATTCCGAAACAGGCTTTGCCAAGGTCGGAAGCACCGACGCCCAAGGCAGCTTCCAGTTCCCCTTCCTGCCGGTGGGTTCCTACGAACTCACGGTCACCTCTCCCGGTCTTAGGAGCGCGAAGGATAACAACGTTCGGGTGAGCCTTGGCCAAACAGCGACCCAGAACTTCAACCTCGACACCGCCGAAGCGATGGCAGTGGTGGAAGTCGTGGCCGAAACGACTGGGATCGATACAGCCCAGATTAATACCCAGACCTCCATCACTCAGGAGCTGGTGGAAGCCGTGCCCATCAATGGCCGAAACTTCACTGATCTGGTATTGCTCACTCCCGGCGCTGCCGCCAACGCTGAAGGCTACCGTCAGTCGGTAGAAGGAGGCCGCGGCATCCAGAACAACCTCCAGATTGACGGTGCCAGCTTCAATTCCAAGTTCAATAGCGAGCTGCGGGGCGGCACCCGCATCCCCTTCTCCTTTGGCCAGGATTCCATCAAAGAACTCCAGGTCATCACCAACTCCTTCGATGCCCAGTACGGGGATGCTGTCGGAGCCGTCATCAATGCCGTCACCAAAACCGGCACCAATGAGATCAAGGGCTTAGCCTTTGTTCTGTTCCGGCCGAATTGGCTTGTAGCGAAGGTCAAGCCGGTTCCGTTCGACCCCAGCAACACTGTCAACCAGGATTCTGTGCGAACCCGCCAGTACCAGTCCCTCCAGCTCGGATTCAACTTCGGCGGCCCCATCATCAAGGACAAGCTGCACTACTTCCTCAATGTGGAAGTGCTGCGGAAGCGCGAAGACAGTGTCCCGACCTTTGGTTGGAGCAATACAAGCACGGGGAATTCCCAGGCCGACTACAACACCTTCTTCGGCCCAGGCGGCATGGGGTATCTCATGGTCACCATGCCTGGCAAAACACTGGCCCAGGAAAACGGTTCACCCTGGACCGACGAGCAGAAGAACTTGGCCATCACGGGCCGCCTGGACTGGACCATCAACAACAATCACCGCGCCACCCTGCGGCTGAATTCCCAGACCTACAAGGGACTCAACGACATTTACTCTGGATCCCGGCGCAGTGATATCGCCGAATCCGGCAACTCCACGATCGAGAGCAACAGTCTTTCATCGGTGCTGGAAGTCCAGTCGATCCTTTCCTCGAACCTGCTGAACGAAGCTCGCCTGCAGGTGTCGACCGAAAAACGCCCGAACACACCCAATTCCACGATCTCCTCTCCCATCCGACTGGCGCAAATTGGCGGCGCCTATACCATCAATGCGGGCCAATACTACATCGATCCCCGAACCACGGAAGAGAGCACAACCCAGTTCCAGGACAACCTCACCTTCATGACCGGCGACTGGACCTTCAAGGCCGGAGTGGATCTCCAGTTCATCAGCCTGAAGAACCGCTACTTGCCCAGTGGCATGGGCAATTGGAGCTTCCCCAGCTACCAAGCCGCCAGCCAGTGGTTCAGCGCGGGTGCCGTTCCCACCTCGGGCTCAATTTCATATACCCAGGGCTACTCACCCTTGGACGGCGTGAGCAGCTTCGATGAAAAATACCTTGCCGGGTACCTGCAGACCCAGTACGCGGGATTGCTCAACAAGCGCCTGCTCTTGAGCCTAGGCGTGCGGTACACAGGAGAGACCTGGAGTGATAATCCCAATCCCAATCCCAAGCTGCAAGGCCTGGACCGGGCTCCCAATAGCAAATCCCTGGATCCCCGTTTTGGCTTCAACTTCGATGTTTTTGGTAATGCCAAGACCGTGATCAAGGGCGGCTACGGCTGGTTCAGCGTTAGCAACCCAGGCCAGACCGTTTCCGGCGCCATCATGAACAAAGGAGTGAACCTCCTTTCCTACGTCATATCCAGCAGTTCGAATCCTGATGCCTTCACAACGGGCCTACTTTCGGCGACCCAGCGCTGGAGCACCCACAATCTGACCACCCAAGGTTCCCTGACTCCCGTCCCAGCAGCTGACCTGAGAGCGGCCTTCAACGCCGGCACGGTGTCGCCAACGTTAATCGACCCCGAAGCCAAAATGACCCAGGCCCGGGCCCTCTCCCTCGGCGTGGAACAGGTTCTTCCCAATGGTTTCCGCGTTGCGCTCCGAGGCACCTACAAGAAGTTCCTGAACCTTCAATACGCTGTGAACATCAATTTGGCCCAGTATGCCGAGGGGAGCACAACGGTCCTGAACCCGGCTATCTACAACGATGGATATGCCACAACTTGGAATCGTTTCTCCAACTCCACCGCCAATCGTCCTGGCCGGGCCATCGTACGGGGCCGCTCGTTGGATCTCAGCGGCTTCGGTGATGTAATCCTCTCGAAATACGATGGTGAAGGTCGTTACCGCAGCCTCGTACTGGAAATCGCCCGCCGCTCGGACACCGGCTGGAGTTTCCAGGCCGCTGCGACTCTCGCCAAGGCCGAAGATAACAACTCCAACGAGAAGGCAACCCTGAACTCTCTCTCGGCTCTGACCGAGAATCCCGCCGATCCCCTCCAGTCCTTTGCGGTAAGCGATAACGACCGTACGCTCCGGGGCACGGTGGTCGTGATCGCCCCAACCCTATTTGGCATCAAGGCCTCGGCTGTTTTGACCGCGACCACGGGCCGTCCATTGAACGCCACCTATTACGATGACCAGAACGGGGATGGGAAGTACATCGATACCTATGGTGGACGCAACGCCTTTAGGCAGCCCCGCGAGAAGACCTTCGACCTTCGCGTCTCCCGCAATTTCCGACTCACCAAACGATTCTCGATCGAGGGCACGATTGACGTCTACAACCTGTTCAATTGGGCCAACCAGTACAGCAGCCAAACCACCTACGCGCTTTCGGGGGGAGCCTTGAACCCCGATTTCATGGCACTTAATCGGCCGGATAACCGTACCCGCGAAGTCCAATTCACCCTCAAGACCCGCTTCTAATCCGCCCACATGAGACACCCAAATTCAGCCTCAGTTTTCCCTGGAGGAAAAATGATCACTCGCTTTTCTCGCAAAGGAGCCGCGACAGCCTCGGCCGTTCTTTGCATGAGCCTTCCCGCAGCATTCCTGGCCCTTCATACAGGCTGCGCCAGCAATCCCAGTGAATACAAAAATCCCTCACCTGCCATCTCGGTTTTCACGACGGGAACGATCAGCGGCACCACCTTTACCCCCACACCAGCCAGCAGCACGCTCGCCATCGCAAGTGGCGGTAGCGCATGGTTGCGGGCCAACTTCGGTATGAAGGATGGCAGCGCCGTTGTGACCCCAGGCAATATCCCGGTTGAAAGCAACGTCCCCTTCCAAATATCCAATATCCCCGCAACCACGACTTACACCCTTACCGTTACCAGCGGCGATGGCCAAAAAGCGACAGCCACCTGCACGGTGACGGTGTTGGCGACACCCTCCGGCCTCACCTATACGAACGAGGACGCCGCTTACTACGTGGGAGTGCAGATCCCCACCAACACCCCAACGGTGGCTGGCGCTGCGCCCATAACGTACACCGTGTCCCCCAGTCTGCCCTCTGGGCTTAGCCTAAACGCCTCCACGGGAGAAATCACGGGTTCCCCACAGGCTGTGACTACCCAAGCCACCTACACGGTGACGGCCACCAATACGGTTGGAAGCACCACCCGCGCGATCAAGATTGCCGTGGCGGCCACCCCGATCGACCTTTCCATTTCTCCGACTGCCACCGGCCCTGGCGGATCGGCCATCCTCACCTGGAACGCCAATCTCGTCTCAGGACTCTTCTCTGCGGTTACTATCACCGCCACTCCGGCAGATTCTAGCCTTGGGACTTCCTTCAGCCTCTCGGGGACCAAGAATGTGGGTCCCCTTATGCTGACAACCACCTATACACTCTCGGCTACGCCAGCTGCGGGTGGGCCAGCCGTGACCAAATCCGTGGATATCACCGTGGGCTCGGCACCGGTCAATATCACCGGATTCACCGCGACTCCTAGCGTGACACCCATGGGGGGCACTTCTGCCCTTGCCTGGACCCTCACCGGCACACCTCTGACTCTGACCCTGGATGGCGCTGATGCCTTCGGAACTTCGGGCAAGACCGTTACGCCCATTCGTCGCCAGACCTATACCCTTTCAGGCTCCAACGTCCTGAACGTGAGCCCTGCCACGGCAAATGTCGAAGTGGCCGCGCGAGGATTAGATATCGTGGCTGGTTCCTATGGCAGTGGGCGTGGTGCAGCCGATGGCGATCCCGATCCCAACGGCTTCAGCAGGGCGCGGTTCTACCGCATCAATGCCATTGCAGTGGATCCTCGTGACGGCGCAGTGATCGTGGCGGACTATCAGAGCAGTACCATCCGCCGCATTGGACCCGACCGCAAGGTGCGCACCATCGCAGGCATCATGAATGTCCAGGGCGCTGCTGGTGCGAACACAGATGCGACCAAGCTCAGCCAGCCCGCCAAACTCGCCGTCGATCCTGATACTGGAGATGTTTATGTGGGCGGTGAATACTTCACGACCCGCCGACTCTTGAAGCTCACCTGCACCGGTGTGGGCACCTACACAGCGAGCGTCCCCACCTTCACGGCCAACGCGGGAACCACTCTGCCAACTGCACCCAACAGCAATGCTTTCGCCGTGAATAATGGCAATTTCTACTGGGTGGATTTCAACACCAAAATGCTCTACAAGACGAACACAACTACCTATGCAACGGACATGATCCTTGACACATCTGCCACCTTCAGCGGTGCCGCCTCCATGGCAGCGGATTTCAACGGCGGGCGAAAATTGCTGTATGTGGCCTGCACCGGTGTCAGCGGAGCCTTTATCGCTAAGGTCTTCAAAATCGATCTGTCCCCCGCTACGCCAACTGCCACGCTAATTGCTGGTGGAGCAACCCAGAGCTACATCGATCACGCCACAGACGCGACCCTTGGAACCCTGAACAACTGCAGCGGAATCGCAGTTGATACCTCCGGCAATCTCTACATCGCCGATCAGCTCAACGCAGCCGTCCGGATGGTTCCTGCTGGAGGACTCTTCCAGAACGGCTTGGTCACCATCGCCGGCAAGGTGCCAACAGTTCCCACGACACCCATCAAGGGCTACCTAAACGCCTCCCAGACTCTGGGCACAGTGCTTCCCACTAATGCAGATACTCAAGCTACGCTCAGCCAGAATTACACCGTTGCGGTCCAGGGCGACGGCACGGCAGGCACAAAGATTTATGTTGGCGACAATACCTCTGGCGCAGCCGATACCCAGTCCGTGCGATTGATCACCGTGTCTGGCACCACCACGAACGGATACCCTGGCGGCGGCACCGTCTACACCGTTGATGATCCTGCACGTCCGGGTTACACCTTCGCGGGTGGTCCCATCGTGACTGGTGCCGTGGATGGCATGGGCACTCTAGCCCAATTCAACTTTGCCTTGCCGGCGGCTACCTCCGAAAACACCGGCGCCAATCTTGCGGCGCTCCCCGATGGCAGCATGACCTTTGCCGCTGACACTAAGAACAACCTGGTCCGCATCATCGCCGCAAATGGCGCTGTGACG
>JAUYES010000542.1 GCA_030691225.1 Holophaga sp.
CATTCAAGCGGCCCAAGACATTTCTTTCCAGAGCAAGGAACGCCTGATGACAGAGTTCGTGGACATCGTCCAAAAGGACCCGGCCATCGAAAGCGTTACGGCTTTCATCGGCGGCGGCAATTCAGGCCGGATGTTCGCCGCCCTGAAACCCAATAACGAACGGAACGTCACAGCCGACCAGATCATCGCCAGGCTTCGTGGAAAAACGGCCCACATTCCCGGCGCCACTCTATTCCTTCAACCCGTGCAGGATCTGCGCATTGGTGGCCGTGGCGGCAGTGCCCAGTTCCAATACACGCTCCAGGGAGATGACGCTAAGGAGCTGCTGGATTGGGCGCCCAAGGTCTTGCAAAAATTCCGCACGATTCCGCAAATCACGGATGTGAACACCGATCTTCAGAATCGTGGGCTCGAAGCCTCCCTCGTCATCGATCGAACGGCGGCCACTCGGCTGGGAGTGAGCACCCAGGCCATCGATAGCACCCTTTACAGCGCCTTCGGTCAACGCTTTGTTTCCACGATGTACGCCTCGCTGAACCAGTACCGCGTGGTTCTCACCGTGGATCCCCTGTTCTCGCAGAGTCCCGATGGCCTCGAACACCTTTACGTGCGCTCCACCAAGGGTAAGTTGGTGCCCTTGAGCTCCTTTTCCTCCTATCAACGAAAAACCACAGCCCTCTCGGTCAACCATCAAGGGCAGCTGCCTTCCGTGACCCTTTCCTACAACCTGCCCTCTGGCACAGCCCTTGGGGATGCCGTCACCGCCATTGACAAAGCGCTGGAGGAAATCCGCCTCCCTGGGACCATTCGGGGCACCAACATGGGCACGGCTCAAGCGTTCAAGACATCCCTGGCGAACCAGCCCCTGCTGGTGCTGGCGGCCCTCTTCGCCGTCTACATTGTGCTGGGCGTGCTGTACGAAAGCCTGATACACCCCCTAACTATTCTTTCCACCCTTCCTTCGGCGGGTGTTGGAGCACTGCTGGCCCTTCTGGCCTTCAAAACCGAACTCAGCGTCATCGCCTTCATCGGCATCATTTTGCTCATCGGAATTGTAAAGAAAAACGCCATCCTCATGATCGACTTCGCCATCGAGGTCGAACGCCGCGAAAAGAGGAGCCCCGAAGAAGCCATCTTTCAAGCCTGCATGCTACGGTTCCGGCCTATCACCATGACCACCCTGGCCGCCATGCTGGGGGGACTTCCCCTGGCCGTGGGCATGGGCACTGGTGCGGAGCTGCGCCGCCCCCTGGGCATCGCCATTGTGGGCGGTTTGCTACTCAGCCAGATACTGACCCTCTATACGACCCCCGTTATCTACCTCTACATGGATCGGCTGCGCCTTCGTTGGGAAGCCTTTCGGAAAGCCCGGCGCTTCCGCACTAGCGGTGAGGAAACCCTGGCGGGATGATGGTGCCATCCTCGGCCCAGCCGATGCGGAGGCACCATGCGCCCTTCCCACCTTCTTCCAGCCTTTCTCTTGTTGGCAGCCCTTCCCCTTAGCGCCCACGCACGCCATCGCGCGGCGGATCCTGCCCCGAAAATTCATAAAGTCGAAAAGGTCGGTGCGAACGTGTACTGCATTTTCGGCCAAGGCGGAAATATCGGCCTGATCGTGACCGACAAGCACGCCGTGCTGATCGATGATCAATTCGAGCGCCTGGTGCCGGGTCTGCTCGAAGCCGTTAAAACCATCACCGATAAGCCCATCAAATACCTGATCAACACCCATTTCCACGGCGATCACACCGGCGGCAATGTTGTGTTGGAAAAGCAAGTGACCACCATTCTGGCTCACACCAACGTGCGGAAACGCATGCAGACCGAGCAAGCCAAATTGGAGCCCGCCAAGCGCGGCGGACTGCCCGAACTCGCCCTGGGTGAGTCTGACCCCATGATCAAGGCCCGGCTGGATATCCACTTAGATGGTACTGAAATCCATCTTGTTCACTACGGCCCCGGTCACACGGATGGCGACATGCTGGTGGGCGTGCCTTCCGCCCTGGTTCTTCACATGGGTGACACCTTCTTCCTGGGCATGCTGCCCTTCATCGATAGCGAAGGCGGCGGCACCTTCGATGGACTGGTCGCTCAGATCAGCACCGTAGCCAGTTGGGTACCCGACACCCTAAAGATCATCCCCGGCCACGGCCCCGTGTGCGGCAAGAAGGAACTGCTCCACTACCGAGATTTCCTGAAGGCCGTGCAAACCCACGCCAAGGCCAACGCCGCCAAGAGCCCCAAGGAAATGGCTGATAGCTTTGACAAGGCACCTTGGGAAGTTCAATGGAAGCCTTCGCCCCAGTTCGTTACCTGGGAAACCCTCTTCCGAGCCGCCTCGGGCAAAGGAACGGGACGGGTGGTGAAGCCATGACGCTCGTTTTCCTGGGGAAAAGTATTCAAGGTTGAGTGGCTTCCTTTCGGGTGCGATCCTGGAGGGCTATGAGACTCGATAAACTTGGCGACTTCCAACGAACCCACAAGAACGGTGAACTCCGTTTGGCCCACGCGGGCCAAACGGTGCGGCTCCTCGGCTGGTGCAAGAAAGCCCGCAACCTGGGTTTCCTCATCTTCATCGATCTACGGGATCGCTGGGGCGTAGTGCAGTTGGTGGCCAACGCAGAAACGGCCTCGCCTGAATTGCTGGCCAAGCTTCAGGAAGTGCGAAGTGAATTCGTATTGGGTGTCGAAGGCGTGGTGGCCGAGCGCGAAGCCAAGAACCCCGGCATGGCCACCGGTGATATTGAAATCCGCATCACCGATCTCAAGATCCTCAACGGTGCCCAGACACCGCCCATCCCCGTGGATGACGGCGCCCAGGAAGCCAACGAGGATATGCGCTTGAAGTATCGCTTCCTGGATCTGCGCCGCGAAAAGCTCCAACGGAACCTCATCCTGCGCAGCGAAGTGGCCAACATCACCCGCAACTACTTCCGCAAAAACGATTTCATCGAATTCGAAACGCCCATCCTCACCAAGTCCACGCCCGAAGGCGCCCGCGACTACCTGGTGCCCAGCCGCGTCCACCCCGGCCAGTTCTTCGCCCTGCCCCAGAGCCCCCAGCTCTTCAAGCAGCTGCTCCAGGTGAGCGGCTTCGAG
>JAUYES010000566.1 GCA_030691225.1 Holophaga sp.
CGCCTGAACGTGAAGCGCGGCCTGGAAAAGGTGGACTTGCAGATCCTGGGCGGCGAGGTGTTCGTGCCCCAGGACAACGTGGTGCCCCTGGGCGGCGCGGCCAAGTACTTCGCCAAGAACGAGCCGGCCATTCTGCGCAAGCTGGGCGTGGATGCGGAAATCGCCATCCTCTACAACAACCTGCGCCAGTACGCCATCGACAACGGCAAGAAAACCCTGTGCGGCGGCGCGGCAAACGCCAACTACACCATTCTCATCGTGCGCTGGGTGCCCGGTGAAACCGTGGGCCTGTACAGCCCCAAGATGTTCAGGAAGGGCAGCATTGTGGTGGACGAACCGCTTTCCGGCGGCAACCTCTACCAGGACCCCACCACCAAGGTGAACGGCTACGGCATGCAGTACAAGGGCTATTTGGGCATGCAGCTCTTGAATCCCAAGAGCGTGTCCGGCCTGTTCAACGTCACCGCCGCCAACAAGCCCACAGCCATGCAGGTGGATGACGCCCTGGCCAGCGCCCGCGCCAACAAGAAGAACACCTTCATCTACTGCCACCCCAAGGCCATGAACATCCTGGCCGAGGTGGGCAAGAGCGCGGCCTTCCGCATGGGCTCCAGCGACACCGACGTGAACCGCGAGATCGAGAAGTGGAACGGCGTGCCCATCGTCACCAGCTACAACTTCCTCGAAGGCACCGAGGCCAACGTCGCCTAGCGGCGCTTGTGCCACGGTAAAGGAGAAGCCCACATGTACAAGAAGACTCTTAAAGTCTTTGGCGAATACCTGGCCCAGTCCCAGTCCCTGCCGCTGAACGCCAGCGCGGACGGCAACGGCGTTGAGCTGCCCGTGGACAAGACCATGGGAGCCCTTGAGGTGGTTGTGGAGGTGGATGCCCAGGTGGGCCTGGCCGACACCAAAGTGCTGAGCGTGAAGCTGCAGCACAAGGATGTGGGCGGGGCCTATGCGGACCTCGCCACCATCTACGCCAAAACCGCCGCTGGGGCCACGACCCTGGCCGCCGGAAGCGTGCTGGCAAGGTACACGCTGCCCAGCGACTGCAAGGCGCTCATCAAGGCTGTCATCACCACCACGGACGCTGCCGCCACCGGCAAGCTGAACGTCTTCCCGAGCTACCTGGCCCGGTAACGCGATGCGAACGGCCCGCCCCGGACCCTGGGGCGGGCCAATGCCGCAAGGAGAACACAATGGCCCCGAGGAAAGAACCTGTCCCGAAGGAACCCAAGGCCGACGAAATGCTTGTGCAGTCGGGCATGCGCTTTGCCGCGCTCAAGGATTGCCACATTGGCCGCTATTACAAGGAAGGCGAGGAAGTGGATTTCGCCCCTGGCCAGATGGCGCCCCTGAATCTGGTGCGTCTGGTGGCGGAGGACGCCGCCGTGGCCGCTGATGCACCCGCCTCTGAGCTGGAAGCTCAGGCGGACATCCCGGCAGATATCCCGGCAGATGCTCCGGCGGCTTTCACCACGGACGCCGCAGCTGAAGCCGGGTCCGAGGATTTTACCCAGCCGTTTATTTCCTAGAGCAGCACCGAGCGGGCACGGGGCGCTGCTCCGTGCCCGCCTGAACAAGGGGGCCAGCCGTGGCAAGCATTGTGGACATCGCCAATTCGGCGCTCATCGACATGGGCGAACCTGCCATAAACAGCCTGGACCAGAACACGGAACGCGCTGTGACCATCAAGGCGGTGTTTGACTCGCAGCTTGATTGGCTGCTTGAGCAGCATCCCTGGAATTTCGCCAAGGCGCGGGTTGCCCTGGCTCCGCTGGCGGAAGCGCCCCTGTACGGATTTTCCAGGGCCTTCCAACTGCCTGCGGATTTTCTCGCGCTCATCGACCCGGAAACGCAGCTGGCGCAGTACCGCATCGAGAACAATCAACTGCTGTGCGACGCGGATCAGCTTTCCATCAACTACACCCGCCGCGTGAGCAACCCGGAGGACATGCCGCCAAGCTTCCGCGAGACCCTGGCCGCGCTCATCGGCAGTAAGGTGGCCAAGTCGATCACCGGCAGCGACGACGCGCGGGTGAAGCTTGAAGGATTCTTCAAGGACCGGCTGCGCACGGCCAAGGGGCTTAACGCCAACAGCTCCGGCCAAGAGGAGCCCGAGCGGCCCGACCTGTTCATCAGGGCGCGGGGGGGAAGGTAGGCCATGGCCAAGTTCCGCCCCGCCGTCTACTCCCTGGCCACAGGCGAAATTTCCCCGGACATGGCCGGGCGCGTGGACATCGACAAGTACCAGTCCTCGTGCCGCCGCTGCCGGAACATGATCACCAGGCCCCACGGCAGCGCCTACCGCCGTCCGGGAAGCAGGCACATCCTGCCTGCGAAGCATGCGGACAAGCTGGCCGTGCTCATGGACTTCGACTTCAACAGCACGGCGAACCAAAGCTACGTCATCGAGGCCGGGCACCAGTACCTGCGCTTTTACATGAACGGCGGCGTGATCCTGGCCGCGAACGGCCAGCCCTATGAGGTGGCCACGCCCTGGACCGAGGCCCAGGTTGCGGCCTTGCGCTACTGGCAGTCCTCGGATGTGCTCTACCTCACCCACGGCAACGTGGCCCCGCGCAATCTCATACGGCGCGGACACGCGGACTGGACCCTTGAGACCCTTGATTTCCGCATTCCCGGCTGGGACCTGGAGATTACGGACGGCAGCGGAGACACCAAGAAGGACGGCAAGCAGAACGACACCCTTGCCCTTGCGGACGGACGCGAGTTCGACGCCAAGATGATTGTGAAGGGCACCAACCCTGCCGGGGCCGTGCGCTGGTTTGAGTACCACGGCACCGGGTTCTGGAAGGCTGAAGGTGCGGTGAAGACCCTGACCTTCAAGGATGCGCCTTCCCTTGCTTCGGGCTCCCTGGAGATCAAGGCCATCCACGACGCCAACGGCAAGCTGAACAGCGCGGAGTGGACAGAACTTGAGTCGGACAGCAGCGCGCCCAAGGAATGGACCGGGACCAACTGGCCGCGCCTCATGTGCATGTACGAGGACCGCGCCGTTTATGCCGCCACGCCGGAACAGCCCCTGAACTACTGGTGCAGCCGCACGGGCAAGTACACCGACCTGCGCAAGAACACGGCCAGCACGGGCGATCCCCTGGACGACGACGCAATCTGGCGGCGTCTTTCCGGCAGCCGCATCAATCCCATCATGTGGATGGTGGACACCGAGGACCTGTTCATGGGCACCAACGCCAGCGAGGTGCGCGTGTGGTCCGGCACCGACGGCGAGCCCATCAAGCCCAAGGCATGCCAGGGCAAGCGCACGGGCGGGCAAGGCGCATGCGATGTTCCGGGCCAGCTTGTGGGCAGCTCGGTGCTGTATGTTTCGCGCTCGGGCCGCAAGGTGCGGCAACTGGCCTTCCGCTCCATGGATTACCGCTACAGCTCGCAGGAGATAACCCTGTTCGCCCAGCACATAACCGGCCCCGGCATCTGCGAGATCTCCTACGCGGTGGAGCCGGACGGCGTTTTATGGTGCGCCAGGAAAGACGGGCTGCTGGCCGGATGCACCTACCTGCCGGACCAGAACGTGAGCGGCTGGCATCAGCACGAGCTGGGGGGCGAGGGCAAGGTGGAGAGCCTGGCCAGCATTCCCGGAGCCCTGGGCGACGAACTGTGGATGCTGGTGCGCAGGAAGAACGCGGACGGCACCACGCGGCGCGACATCGAGCGCCTGGAATCCGTGTTCGAGCCCATGCACCCGGACGGCACAGCAAAACAGGACGCCAGCACGGGCTTCTTTGTGGATTCGGGCCTGAGCTATTCCGGCGTTGCCGTTACGCAGGTGGGCGGCCTGGGCCACCTGGAAGGCAAGACCGTGCAGGTGCTGGCGGACGGCTCTGTTTTGACCCCGCGCGTTGTTACGGGCGGCGCGGTTACGCTGGACAGGCCTTCAAGCCTTGTGCACGTGGGTCTGGCCTACGTGTCCGAGGTGGAGACCATGCCCCTTGATATCCCGGTTCAGTTCGGCACCACGCAGGCAACGAAGAAGCGCGTCACCTCGGCCGTCATCCGCGTGCTGAACAGCGTGGGCGGCGAGGTGGCGGCAGGCACAAGCCCGGATCGTCGTTACGAGGCCTTTACCGAGAACGCCTCGCAGATCGTTCCCGGCCAGGCCCGCAAGCTCATCACCGCCGACCGCCGCGTGAACCTCTCCGCAGGCTCGGAGCTGGACGCAGTGGTGAGCGTGCGCCAGACCGAGCCCTTGCCGCTCACCGTCATCTGCATTTTCCCCGAGGTGGTGCTGTGATGCCCGTGCTTGCGCAGCGCGGCGAGCTGTACGCCACCGAGGCCAGCCACAGGGACGTTTTTCATGTGGCCCTGCGACTGCGCCTGGAGGACTGGCGCGACGCAGAGGCCATTTGTGACGCCGGGCCGCGCCAGGCCGTTTGGATGACCGCCTGGAGCTCCCTGTGGGTGACTGCTGTGCGCAGGCGGCACAGGCAAGGCCAGGACCTTACCCTGGCGATTTTTGGCGTTGCGCCCTCGCCCATGCCCGGCACAGGCGTTCCGTGGATGCTTTCGGCTTCCGAGTTCTTCGACCATCCGCGCGCCCTGGCCCGGTACAGCAGGGAATTCGTTGGCCGCATGCTGGAGCGTTATGACGTGCTCACCAACTGGGTGGACATCCGCAACGTGGTTTCCGTGCGCTGGCTTGGCTGGTGCGGCTTCAAGATCATGGAGACCGTGCCCTTTGGCCCGCATGGGCTGCCCTTTCACCGCGTCGAGATGAGGAGGCCATCATGAGCTTTGTTGAAGCCGGTGCTTTGATCGGTCCAGGGCTTATTGCCAAGGAGTCCATGTTCGCCGGGCTCACTTTTTCTCAATGGGGAACCGTAGCCATGGGCGCTTCAACAGCTATGAGCGGTGCCCAGTTATTCTCCGGGGCCATGCAGCAGGACGCGGCGGCAGACGCCAGCAGAAGTGCGGCGGAAATGAACGCCCTGCGCGCCCGCGACGAGGCCGCGCGCAATGCGCGGGTGGTGGAGATAAAGGCGGAGCGCGACAAGCGCCTTTTGAACGAGCGGTTCGAGCGGGAGCAGGGCGCGCGCCGCGCCTGGTTCGGCATGGCCGGAGACGGAGAATCGCCCCTGGAGCTGCTGGCCGGAGCTGCGGAATCCCACGAGCTGGATTTGCAGAGCGTGGACTACACCCGCGAGCTTGATGTCCAGGCCATCCGCTACGGGGGCGAGTCCGCTGCTGCGGCCCAAGGCCAGCAGGCGGCCATGCACCGGGCAAGGGGCCAGAACGCCATGAACAACATGCCCTGGGGCGTGGGCGAAACGCTGCTTTCCGGCGGCGCAAAAACCTACCGCTACATGAAGGGGGTTTAAGATGAGGGTGCCCGGCTCCCAGCGCCTTGGCCTTGGCGCAACGCAGATTGGCGGTACCAATCTTTCGCCCACGCCTGTTGACGCCGTGCCGGGAGCCATGCCGGGCAATGGCGGCAAGAACGGCTCGGGCAGCGGCTTTCTCGGCCTGGCTGACACCATTGAGGTGTTCGACAAGGCGCGCAGGGAGAACGAGGCCCAAAAAGGCAGCGTTGAATTTTTGTCAGGCGTGCGCGAACTGCGAACGACAGTTGAACAAGCCCCGGAGGCCGACCCTGTTGCACCACTGAACAAGTACGACGAAGGCGTGCAGAGCCTGCGCGACAGCATTACCGAACGCTACAAGAACGACGAGCACATCCTGAGCAAGGTTCTGCCCAAGTTTGAGAACTTCGCCAGCGAGCAGCGCCAGCATGTTCGGAACCTGACTTTTAAGCGCACAGTTGAGCAGGGCCGCGTAGATGGTGAGCAAAATGACGAGGTGCTGCTTTCCACCCTGCGCCAGGGCAGCAGTTTGAGGGACGTTGAATGGGCGCGTTCGCTGAACGAAGAGGACGTTGAAAGTAAACGTATCTCAGGCATTTACGGTGCCGTTGAGGCATACGAGCGCAAAAAGAAATTCAATGACAAAGCCACCGAGCGGGCAAAAGAACTCAACTTCGATGACGCCTACGCCAAAATTTACAATCAGTTCAAGGATAACTCGCATGGTGCTGTGGAGTTTTTGCGGGATCCGAAAAATCGAGCGGCGCTGGGCCTTAGTTACGGCGAGGCCAACGACCTGCTTGCCAACATGGATCAGCAGGCCGCGCGCGATAAGCGCAGAGCCGACGAGGCGCGCACGGCTGGCGAACGGAGCGAAAAGGAGCTGTATTACCGTGCGCTGGAAAAGAGTGACCTGGAAGGCGCTGCGGCCATTCTGGCCAAGGCGCGCAACATTCCCGGCGCAGAGCGCATGCAGATGCGCCAGGCCATAACCAAGGACCAGTGGAACGACGACCCCAAGGTGGCGTCGGAGGTGCAGCGCAAGGTGTGGATGGGCGAGATAAAGGATGTGAGCCAGCTTACCCCGCTGGTGGGCAACGGGCTTTCGGTCAAGACCGCGCGCACCTTGCGCGAGGACATCGACAAGCTGAACAAGGACGCCCCGGACTTCCAAGGCGCCATGAACTTCTACAGCAACGCGCTGCGCCGTTACAACACGATCTTCAAGGACACGCACCTGGCTGATCAGGAGGGCGTGTTCGCCGCCACACTGGCCTACCAGGCGAAGCAGCAGAATATCGGCCCCTTTGATGCGCGCATGAACACTCTGGCCGACGAGCTGCTCAAGGTCACGGATACCTCGTGGGTACCCTTCACCAAGGACAGAACCACATTCGAACGGCAGTTCGAGGAAAAGACGCTGCCCGGCGTGCCCAAGCCCGGCCAAGCCGCCCCGGTTCCGGCCAAGACGGCGAATCCCGCAATGCAGATCCCGCGCGATCAGTACGACGCCGTGAAGCAGGCCCTGGCCAACGCGGGCAAAGACACCTCTGACGCAACAATAACCGCCGTGTGGAAGGCCAACCGCGACAAGCTGAAGGGGGCCAAGTAATGGAACTCGACCTTTCCATGGCCCCGGCAGCGGGCAAGCGCCAGAACGCGGAAAGCGGCCTGGATCTTTCCATGGCCCCGGACAGCCCTGCGGGCGGTGCTTCGCCGCTGGACGACGTGAACTTATGGCCCCTGGCGCAAAACACCCAAGGACCGTTGACGCGCAACACCAGCCCCACGCTCACCAACGAGGACAAGCTGGATGCGTACATCAGCAAGTATAATTCGCTGAATCCCGACAAGCCAATATCCAAGGCAGACATTCCTGACCGCAGCGGATTTTTGGGCCGCGTTGCAGAGCTTGGCGCAGGCTTGTCGCAGGCGGTGGTGAACCGCTTCCCCGAAGATCTGGCACGCATTTACGAGGGCGGAGACGTAAACCAGGACGAAAGCGGATTTGCCCGGCGCATCATCCGCGACCGGCAAGCGAGCACTGGCGAGCGCGTGCTCTCTCGCCAGGTGGTTCAGGACGAAGGCTTAGGCAAGTCTTTGTATGAGGGCCCGCAGAGCGTGGCCACCAGCGCTGCCGTTGGTATTGGCGGTTCCGTCATCGGCGGCATGGCCGGTTCCGTTGTTCCTGGCGCGGGAAACGTGAGCGGCGCTATTGTGGGTGGCGGTACTCTTTCTGGTGTGGCCTTTTACCGCTTGGCCAAGAACCAGTTTTTGCACGAAATGCTGGACTGGACCCAGAAGGCCAAGGAGGCGCAGGGACAGACCCTGAGCAATGAAGAGTGGGCAGGCATAGCAAAGGGCTTGGATGACGATGCGATGAAGTTTGGCTTGTGGGAGGCTGGCCCCGAGGCGTTAAGCCAAATGTTTACCGTGGGCCTGCTCAAGTATGGTGGAAAGACGCCCTTGGCAAAGATCCCTGGCTTGTCCAAAATCAGCGGAGCCATTGCCGACCGCGCAACGAGCAAGATCACACTGGCTCTGGCGAAGAGCGGGGGCGTCATCGCCAAGGGTGGTTTGGTCCTGGGCGCGGAGGTTGGCGAAGAGGAATTCACCGAGGGCATGACCTATTTCGGGCAAGAGGCCATTCGCAAAAAGCACGGCCTGCGCGAAACAGACCCTAGCCTTACCGAATTTTGGAACGAGCAGGCCGGACCCGTGGCGGTTGGGTCCATTGTGCAGCTGGGCGGCATGAAGGCCGCAGACAAGAGCTTGGCCGCCTTGGGTAACAGGCTAACAAAGAAGACTACGGAAGGCGCACCTGGCGCGTCTGCCTCCGATTCCGCTGCAACTGATTTTGGTGCGACGGTGCAAGCCACCCCGCCCGGCATGCCGGTGCAGGAAGTGCGGCCCAACGTAGAGGAACAAGCGGCACAGGACCTGCCCAGCGGCGAAGACGTGATGCCCTACACGCGCGATGATGCCCACGAGGTTCTGCGCCGCCATTTTGGGGAGGAGCAGGCCGAACCCGGCATCGCCCTTTTGGACGCCGCTGCCGACGCCTGGGCGGAGCGCGAGGGCAGCACCCGCGAGGCGTGGTACGAAAGCAAGATCGCGGGCATCCTTTCGCCTCCGGGGCACGAGACCCCGCAAAACTCGCCCGAGTACAGCTTTAGACCCGATGAGCAGGAAAGAGACCCCCAGGCCACGGGCATGGACGCGCAAGCCCTGCGTGAGGCCCTGCGGCCCTTGCAGGACAGCGCCGTAAACGCGTTGCCCCTTGAGGTGGTGCAAAGCCTTGAGCAGCTGCCGGAGCATCTGCGCCGCGATGCGGACCAGGGCGAGGGCACGCCCACCGCCGTGTTCGACCCGGCCACAAAGCGTGTGTACCTGCTGGCCGACGCCATCGACACCCCGGCCCAAGCCGCTGCCCTGTGGATGCACGAGCAGGGCGCGCACGTGGGTCTGCGCGGCCTGCTGGGCGAGCAGCTCGATCCGTTCCTTGACCGCGTTGCCGAGCATGTGGGCCGCGAAGCCTTGGCCGGAATCGCGGCCCAGCACGGCATCGACCTGACCACGGAAGACGGCCTGCGCCATGCGGCAGAAGAACACCTTGCGGGCATGGCGGAGCGCATCCGCGCGGGCGAGGAGCTGACCCAGGTGGAGCA
>JAUYES010000574.1 GCA_030691225.1 Holophaga sp.
GCGGAGGGGTGGGTAGGCCCCAGCCCGGGATAGTCGGAGAATCAGGTATCGCGCGTTAAAGGCTTTCGCCATGCGGGTGCCGTCGAGAAGTGCGTCCCCTTTGCGCATTCGTTCGAGCCATAGGGTTTTCTCCCTATCGGCACGGAGGGAGTAGGTGGGATCCAGGCCCCAGAGATAGTGCTGACGGTAGCCGTCGTAAAACAGATCCGGAAAGTCATCCCAATAGAGATTGATCACGGTTTCGCCGGGCGCGAGGTGCTCTTTCATCCAGGCCGACGCGCCCGTGAAGAATCGCGGGGGAGCGGCCTTGCTTTGGTAATGGGTATAAAAACCCGTGAAGCCAAAGGGAATTAGGGTCAATCCCAGCGAACGGAGATGGAAACCCAGGAGCAGGCACAACGCCACCAAGGCGAGGCCTCTTCGAAGTTGTTTGCGATTGGAAATGAGTGCTTCCAATTCTGGCCACCCATCCCGGACCACAAAAGCGGCGGCTACGGCCATAAGCAGCACGGAATATTCCACAAAGCGAGGGGTGGCCAGGGTAAGGCCGAACCAGAAGAGCATGGCCGCCACAAGCCCCCAGGTCTCTGGGGTGACTACCCGTCGGCGCAGCGCTAGGTAGGCTGCCGCGATCACGACCAATGGCACAAGGATCAGGACCAGTGGGTAGATATCGAAGAACACGGCAAGGGGATAAGGATAAAGCTCATTGCCCAGTTCCAGACCGGATTTGGCAGAGCCTTGCAGGCCAAGACGAAAGACCTGCACATAGGTAAGAAAGGTTTCCAGAGTCAGAGGTGAGTAGGGGTGCAGTGCCAGACCCAGGACCGATCCCATTCCGGCCGCAGCGGAGGATTTCCAATCCAGGCCACCCCGGGCGGCCCAGTAGCCAAGGGCGAAGGGCACGGCGGTCATGACCAGCACAAAGGGCATGGTGTAGCACCAGGCGTACAGAAACCCTAGCCCCAGTAGGGCCTTCCACCTGCGATTCAACAGAAAGTGAAGCCCCACCATGAGCAGCAGCATGCTGAGCACGTGGGAGCGGATCATGCCCAGGCGTGCGATGAAGAGCCCTCCGGCCGCCAGAGGCAGGGCGGTGAAAAACAAGGCCCAGCGGACCTTGTGCGCACTGAGCATAAGGTAGAGGGCGCCCAGAACGGCCACGGAGAGCAGCGTGGCAAATACTCTCGCGCCCAGAATGGGATCGCTGCCGATTCGCGCGAAGGGCATCATTCCCAGATGGTAAAGAAATTCCTTGTCGCAAAACTGCAGCTGCCAGGTGCTCAGTTGGGTCCAGGGAAAGGATTGGGAGATGCCGCGTTCCAGCAGCATATGAGCGAGGCGGGCATGGAAGTAGCCATCCCGTTCAAAGAGACCCGCCTGAAGAATTGCGGTGCCACCGAAAAGGGCCGCTGCGTAGAGGAAGAAGAGGCTCGGCAGGCATTTTGGTCGGGTCATTCCAGTCCTCGGCGGAAAGCTGATTGCATGCCCATAACTTCCACTTCATTCTCAGGTGTTGAATTCATGACCTTTCGACTCGCTCTACTCACCGTCATGTCGCTGAGGCCAACCCTATGTTGCCAAGCCCGAAAGTTGCTGTCCTGATTCCATGCTTCAACGAAGAGGTGGCGATTCCCAAGGTGATTCGGGACTTTCAGTCCTTTTTGCCAGATGCCTTGATTTACGTGTATGACAACAATTCCACCGATCTTACCGCAGA
>JAUYES010000224.1 GCA_030691225.1 Holophaga sp.
AGCCCGTGATCGATCTAACGGCAGGGAATCGGGGCGCAGATCCTAACGCCGCTAGCGCTCCTCAGGGAACCGGCAGCCCGCGCCGCAAGATCGCCCCCCCCGAACAAACCAATGCCGAAAGTTTCTATTACCTGAAGCAGATGCAGACCAAGACACCCGTGGTAATCGTGCTTCAGAACGACGAAAAACTTCGCGGCACCATCGAGTGGTACGACAAGCATTGCCTCAAGATCAGTCGTATCAAGGAACCGAACCTGCTCGTGCCCAAACACAACATCAAATACATCTATAAGCAGGATGAAGAACCCCGCATTCGTCGTAGCCGTGCTGGCAAGAAGGATGACTCAACGACGCCTGACGTCGATCTCCCGCTCTTCGATTGAGGCTCCTTGGCTGTTAACCTAGCCAAGCCATGAATCGACGCCCTCGCCTTGTCATCACCCTCGGAGACCCTAGTGGTATCGGGCCCGAGCTCCTGGTTCGCAGCTTGGCGACCTTGGAATCCTGGGCGGATCTTCAGATCGTCGGAGCCAAAGCGGCCCTGGATCTGCTGGACTTGACCCAGACCCGACCGGAATGGCAATCGGCCGCCCACCGGCTGAAGACTTCTGAAATCTGGACCGATCCCACACCTGAGATCAGTGCTCAGCACTTGGTTCTGGGTCAGGGCACCGCTGCTTCGGGGCGCTGCGCAGTAGAAGCCGTTCGTGTCGGGGCCGAATTCGTCATGAAGGGGCAAGCCGATGCTCTGGTGACCCTGCCCCTTTCCAAATCGGCGGCCCACCTCGCGGGCTTCAAGATCCCCGGTCACACGGAATACCTTCAGCAACTATCGGGCTCTCCCATGACTCGCATGGCCTTCGTGAGCCCAAGCCTTTGCGTAGTGCTGCATACGGTGCATCAAAGCCTTCGCTCCGTGGTAGAAGAAATCAACGCCAACGCCGTGGCCGAGACCCTATCCTTTGCCGCCGACCGTTTCATTCAACTCACTGGCAACTGCGATTTGCGCGTGGCCTTGTGTGCGCTAAATCCCCATGCGGGTGAAGGCGGCGCCTTTGGGTGTGAGGAAACGATGCTACAGGACGCCCTTGGCATGGCCGAGGCTTCCTTTCTGAACTTCGATTCAACCTCATGGGAGGGTCCCTTCGGCCACGTACCTTCGCCCTTCCCTCCCGGCCCTTCACCCGAGGGCTGGGAACTTTATCCAGGCAGAAATGCCGTACCGATGCCGCTTCATCGAAGGCAAAACGGCATGGAATTGGTTTCACACAGCAACCGACCACTGGCCCCGTCCTCGTCTCCGGCGCCGCAATTCTTCGGGCCGCTGCCAGCCGATACTGTTTTTCAGCGCGCTGTTCAGCAGGAATTCGATCTGGTGGTCGCGCTTTACCACGACCAGGGACTGATTCCAGTGAAGGTGCTAGAGGCAACTCGCGCGGTCAATCTCACCCTCGGCCTACCCTTCATTCGCTGTTCACCGGATCACGGTACAGCCTTCGACAAGGCTGGATGCTGGGCTGCGGATGCCACCAATTTCCTGGAAGCCGCTGCCCTTGCCGTGCGGCTAGCGGGACGATCTCAGCGGGAGCCTTGGCAGGCAGTGATTCCGGAAACAGGTTCTTGGCTGTGAATGATTGGGAGATTTTATGTCTACAGTAGCGGTGATCCTGGCGGCGGGCCTGGGCAAACGGATGAATTCAAGCCTACCCAAGGTACTGCACCCAGTGCTGGGTGATCCAACGCTCCTCTGGGTTTTGCGCTCCTTGCCATCCTCCGTTTCGGCCGTCGTACTGGTCTTGCACCATGGCAAAGCCCAGATCGAAAAAACTGTCGCCGACTGGCAAGCGAAGGGACTGCTGCCTTGCCCAGTGCATACCGTTGATCAGAAAGAACCCCTGGGCACGGGGCATGCCGTGCAACAGGCTGTGTCCGAATTGGATCGCCTGAATCCAACCCAGGTGGTCATTCTCTGCGGCGATGTGCCTCTGCTTTCATCGGATAGCGTGGCGCGACTCGCCGACCGCGAAGCCTGCCTGCTGGCCATGGATTTGGATAACCCAACCGGCTATGGCCGAGTGTTGCAGCAGGCGAACGGTGTATTGAAAGGCATTGTCGAGCAAAAAGATGCAACGGCTGAGATCTTGGCCATTCGCCGTGTGAATGGCGGGGCCTATTCCCTGCCATGGAGTGCGCTAAAACCAGCCCTGGCTGGCCTTTCGAACAACAATGCGCAGGGTGAATATTACCTCACCGATGCCGTGGTAGCGGTGGCCGCCCAGGTGCCTGTGGAAGTTGAACTCTGCGAAGCCCGCGAATTGCTGGGTATGAATTCCCGGCTGGATCAGGCCCAACTGCAAGCCTTGGCGCAGCAGCGGACCAACGCTAGGTGGATGCATTTGGGCGTGACCATGCTATCGCCGGAAACCACCTTCATCGGCCCACAGGTGTGGCTCGGGGTTGATGTCGTTCTGGAACCGAATGTCCGACTCGAAGGTCTTGTGGAAGTCGGCAAAGG
>JAUYES010000584.1 GCA_030691225.1 Holophaga sp.
AATGATGCGGTCGCAGCCTTTCTGGGTGTTGATCTTGCAGGTGATGGCGAATTCGTCGCCGGGGATCTCGGCGAAATGCGCGAAGGCCTTGCTGTGCTTTTTAAGCACGTCCTTCACGTCATCGGGCACGGGTGAGAACTCTACACCGGCATAGAGATCTTCGGTGTTCTCACGGAACACCACCATATCGATGCCTTCCTTGTAGTTCAGGGAGTTGCCCGGATAGGCCTTGCAGGGACGCAGGCAGGTAAAGAGATCGAACATCTGGCGCATGCGGACGATGGGGCTGCGGTACACCAAGCCCTTGCCTTGCAGTTCCGGAATCAATTCTTTTTCGGCATCCTTCACGGGCTTGGAGGTGATGGCGCCAAACATCGAGGCATCGCAGTTCTTCAGTAGATCGATGGTGCGCTGGGGGAAGGATTCGCCTTCGGTGCGCCAGAACTCCCAGCCGATATCGCCGTGGATGTAGTCCGCGTCGAAGTGGAGGGCGTCGAGGCAAATGCGGGTTGCCTCCATCACTTCCATACCGACGCCATCGCCGGGCAGCCATGCAATTCGATAGTGAGCCATGATTTTCTCCCTGGTCAGCACGATTGCAGCAAGGCTAGCACTGAATTCAGCTCTCCATCATCTGGAACATCAGAATGGCCCCGGCGGCAGCCACATTGAGGGAATCCATGCTGCGGGCCATGGGGATGGCCACATGGCGATCGCAGTGCGCCAGCCAAGCCGCATTCAGGCCGTGGCCTTCGGGGCCCAGCACCAAAGCTGTGCGTGCGGCGGGCTGCCAAGCGCGGGCGTCCAGGGCGCCAGGCACCAGGGCGGCGCCAATAACTTCGCCGCCATTGGTTCGCCATGCTTCCAGCAGGGGCGCCGGATCCTCGCGCTGCCAGACCGGCATGGACCACGCAGCGCCCATGGATACGCGCACCGTGCGGCGTTCAAAGACTCCCGGTCCTCGTCCAACCAGCACCGCGTCGATACCAAGCGCGGCGGCATTGCGCAGGATCGAGCCTAGGTTATCGACGTTATCCACGTGGGGCAGCACTACCAGGCGATTTGCGGCAAGGAATTGGGCTTCGGGCGGTTCGGGTGGGGTGGCCACCGCGCAGAGAATGCCTCGATGAAAGGGAAACCCCACGAGCTCGTGCAGGGTTTCTTCTTCCAGCGCAAGCAGTTTGGTGCCTTCTGGAAGGGAGCCCAAGGAGGCGGCCACGGCGGGGGAGGCCAATACCGAGAGCACCCGCAGGTCGCCCTTGCGCCCAGATTCGAGAGCGGATTCCACCAAGAAGCGCCCTTCGCACACAAAGCATGGACCGGCTTCGGGATGCAGGGAGCCCTTGGCTCCGTGCAGTTGGCGGTAGGGAAGAACTTCGGAGTCGTCGAGGGTCATGGTGATTCCATCCTAAGGGCATGAGGTGAGATTCATGGGCAAAGGGCATACTATGTAAAACCAATCGGGAGTCACCATGCGAAAAGTAATGCTGTTGTTGGTGCTGGGGACTGGGCTCTGGGCGCAAGGTGCTGGCCAGCATTTTGGCCTGAATATCTATGGCACCAAGCCCACGGATGAGGCCAGTAAGCTCTACGATCATGGCTGGAAAATTGCCGTTCCCTTTTACTTCCGCATTGGTAATCCGGTTGAACAGCGCCTGCGCGTGGAGTTTGGGAAATTCAGTAAAGGCCGGCCGGTCGCAGTAGCGGGTGGTTGGGAGCAATCCGAAGCCTCAACGCGCCTGGTTGGTTACGATTGGCTTATTTCGCTTGGGCAGCGCAAGGAAGCGGGTGTGGATCTGATCCTTGGCATTGGCGGTGCCCGCTGGAATCAGAATTATGTGTTCACCCACGCTGCGGGCTCGGGCCTTCCGGATTACGAGGACACCGACCAGAATGCCGCCTTCGCGGCGACGATTGGCTTCCGTTTTCGTTTTACTCGCAACCTGGCTTTGGAACTGCATCAAGTGCTGACCAGCCTTCCGGGCAGCGATCGGGATTTCAAGGATGCCGAGTTGAGTCATACGGCCTTGGGCTTGGCGTTTCGTTTCTAGGGTTGCCTCTTCCGTTCAAAGAGGCTGCTTCTTTATTTTCAAAAAAATGCAAGTTTCAGCCCGCTAGGCCGATCTGTCAGTTATGGAACTGCAATATGGAGTGAACCATCTCGCCCTCCGCTTCCGCGTGGGTCGTGGAATTCTCTGCAGCATGCGGGTTTCCATCCTGGCCTTGGTTCTATTCAGTGTTGGGTTTGCAGTGCCCCCCGGCAACCTAGGCCGTCAGTCTCTGGCCCATTCCTCGGGTGCTGCCTTGGAAATAGGCAGTCCTACGCTTCGCGTCTTTGGCCCAAAGGACTACGGCGCCGATGTTCAGAACTGGGCCATCGTCCAGGATCTCCGGGGTGTGATTTATGTGGGTAATGGCGATGGGGTTTTGGAATTCGACGGTGCGCACTGGCGCTTGATTCGGGTAGCGAATCGGACTACTGTTCGCTCCTTGGCCGTGGACGCGGCAGGCCGCGTCTTCGTGGGCGCCCAAGGTGAAGTGGGCACTCTGGAGCCCGACACGTCGGGGCAGATGCAATACGTTTCCCTCATGAACCGGATTCCTTCTGAGGATCGGGGCTTTTCGGACGTCTGGGACTCCTTCGCCACCAAGGAAGGAGTCGTATTTTCTACCGCTACCCGGATTATCCGGATGGGGCCTCGTGTTGAGGTCTGGAAACCCAAGACCTCCTTTCACCGCATGTTTCAAGTGGGAGAACGCTTCTTCCTGCGCGAGCGAGACCTGGGACTGATGGAGCTTGCGGACGGAGAATGGCGGCTCATCCCGGGAGGAGAGCGCTTCGCGACGGAAAAGCTTTCCGCCATGTTGCCCTGGGAAGCCCAAGGCTCCATTCTGCTTTGCACTCGGACTCAGGGGCTACTTACCTACGATGGGGCTACCTTCCGCCCCTTTTCCACTGAGGCCGATGTGGCCTTGAAGCAGAACATGCTGTACGCCGCCGTCCGACTCGTCGACGGGAGCTTGGCTCTGGGTACGCTCAACGGTGGTTTGTACTTTCTTGATGCTCAAGGACGGCAACGGGGCCACCTGGGCCAGGCTGAAGGTTTGCTCGACTCGGCTGTCTACACCCTGGCTCAGGATCGCCAGGGAGGTCTTTGGATGGGCTTGGGCAAGGGGATTGCTCGAGCCGAGGTGGGTATGCCTCTCACGGCTTTTGCTAAACAATCGGGTTTGGATGGCACCGTCACTTCGATCTGCCGCCATGGAAGCACCCTTTTGGCTGGGACGAGTCAGGGGCTTTTCCGTCTCGTGACCCACCCCAAAGGCGAGACCCGCTTTTTGCCGCTTCCGGGAATCAAGAGCCAGACATGGGCCTTTCTGGATTGGGGTCCCTCCTTGCTGGTGGCCAATACTCTTGGTGTGTATGAGCTGCAAGGTGGGGCGCCTAAGCTGATTCGACCATCATCCCGAAGTTCCCACGCTTTGTGTCGTTCACGATTGGATCCTTCGCGTGTTTTTGTGGCTTTGCAGGATGGCCTAGCTTCCATGCGATGGACCAAAGACCGCTGGGTGGATGAGGGGAGAATCCCTGGGGTCACGGAAGAAATTCGCTCCCTTTTTGCCATGGCGGATGGGCGTTTGTGGGCGTGTACCAATTCCCAAGGGGTAATCCGCCTGACTCCCCCTTCAGGTTGGCAAGGCGGCTCCTCTGGTTCGGCGCCGATCATCGAACGCTTCGGCACAGCCCATGGCCTTCCGGATCTAAGCAGAAATTTTGTGTATGACCTCGGAGGAAAACCGTTGTTTGGGACCCACCGCGGCCTCTACCGTTTCGACGAGGCCATGGGAAGTTTTATCCCGGATCCTCGCTTTGCTCGGCTTTTTCCCGAAGGGCCCCGTTGGATCTTTGGATTGGTGGACGGGATCAAGGAGGATTCCCGTGGGTGGATTTGGATGCACACCAAGGATGAACTTCGGGGTGTGGTGGAAACGGGAGCCGCGGTGCCAGGCACGGATGGTTTCTATCATTGGGATCCCAAACCCCTTTCGGCTCTTAGGGGATCCTGGATTCCCTCCATTCATGTGGATGCGGATGATGTGGTCTGGTTCGGGGGCGACGAGGGCCTCTTTCGCTTTGAACCGGGGATTTCTAGGGACTATCTTCAGCCCTTCAAAGCCTTGGTGAGGAAGGTGGTGGGGCCCGGAGAAAAGGTCATTTTTGGGATAGCCGGATCGGGTGCGGTTCCAGGCCTGGATTACGCCGATAACGCCCTGCGTTTCGAATTCGCTGCGCCGAGCTTTGACCGTTTGGAGGCCAATCAATACCAGGTTTTTTTGGAGGGAGTGGACCGCAACTGGAGCTCTTGGAGCCACGAGGCCTACCGGGATTACACGAATCTTCGCGAAGGTCGTTATCGCTTTCGCGTGCGGGCAAAGAATCTGTACGGGACGGTGAGTGAGGAAGGGAGTTGCGACTTCAGGATCTTGCCACCCTGGTACCGGCACCCAGCGGCCATAGTCCTTTGGGGGCTGGTGCTAGCCGGATCGATTGCAGGGGCTTTCCGATGGCGCCTCTCTGCCATGAAACGTCGCAATCAGGAGCTCAGCCTTGCCATCAATCAGGCTACAGAGGGTCTAGAGACTCTAAACCGGCGCCTATACAACCTTAACGACGCCAAGAACCGCATCATCGGTTTGGCTGCCCATGACTTGCGGAATCCACTCTCTACGATCCTCCTCCACTGCGAACTGCTGCAGTCGGATGTGCTTGAGCCGGAAGTTGCTGAATCGGTGGAGAAGATACAGACGCTCGGCGTCAACATGAAAAATCTAATTCAGACCCTGTTGGACGTTCATGCCATCGAGGCCGGTCAAGCGGAGAG
>JAUYES010000585.1 GCA_030691225.1 Holophaga sp.
CTAAACTGGGACTGCACCGTTTGGTTCGCCATCTGATCCTCCCGTTTGTTTCGCAACTACAGGAAAATCAGGCGATTCAAACGGTGCAACCTCTTTTTGCGAATTCCAACTGCGGAATCCGGGCTAAGTGCTCTCAAGAAGGGGTGGAAGGGGAAACGCTCCAGCCTGAAGGGCAGCTTCACGCGCCAGCTTCAGCGTTGCCTCCGGCTCGTGGAATCTCATCAAGGGCCTCATCGCAAATTGGAAGTGGACCCAAGTCTTTTCAATGTCGAGGAACAGCGCATCCGTAAACTCGTGGCGAAGGCGGCCGCAGAGGGGACCGAACTCCCGCCGAGTCATCCGCTCGTGCAGTTGCTGCGCCAGTGGTCCGATTTCTGCGGCGTATTGCGCGAACGAACCGAGGCTCATTTGCTCACCTGGATTCCACCGGGTTGCCTGCAGATCACCTGCGTGGATGCTTCGCCCTACCTCGCGGAGCGCTTCAAACCGCTGGCAGGCGCGGTGCTGTTTTCAGGCACCTTGAAGCCCTTCGATTTCTACGCGCGGCTCTCGGGACTGCCCCAGGTGCGGACCGAGGAAATTCCCTCACCCTTTCCAGGCGAGCATCGCTGTTTGCTCATCGTTCCGCAAGTTTCCACGCTGTATCGTCGGCGCGAACAGGAAACTCCCCGCATCGCGCAATTCATTTCTAAGGTTTTGCCCCTGTGACAAGGTAATTACCTAGTGTTCTTCCCGAGTTTTGAATTCCTCGAAAAGACGGTGCCCTATTTGGATCTTCCGGGTTTTCGAATTCTGCACCAGCCACGGAGAGCCAGCACCGAAGCCCTGAAAGAGATCCTTGTGGCACTTAATGAGGAACGCGGTTTGGTCGTTTTGGCGGTGCAGGGCGGGTCGCTCTCGGAAGGCATCGATTTGCCCGGCGAGGCACTCATCGGCTGCGTGGTGGTGGGCCCGCCCATTCCGCCCTTTGATCTGGAGCGCAAACTCACCAAGGAGTATTTCGAGCGCACCTACGGCGAAGGCGAGGCCTTTACCTACACCTACCCCGCCATGGCCAAGGCCATCCAGGCCGCAGGACGCGTGATTCGGGGGCCGGAAGAACGCGGCCTGATCGCCCTGCTGGACGGTCGTTTCCTGGAGCCTTCTTTTGCGGAATGCTTTCCCCAGGACTGGTTCAAACAATCGGCGCAAGAAGCGGTTTCCGATGGCATTCTGGCCAAGGTGGCGCGGTTCTGGGAGCAATAATTTCGCATGAATAGCATTATCCCGCCCGCTACTCGTTCATAGCGCAAGGGAAAAAGACGCATTGAAGGCCTGAATAATTTTTTTTGTCAGGACTATCCTAGCGCCCTGCGTTGCCGATACTTAGGCCTACTCGCGTCACGGGAGGCTCTATGATTCGCTCCGCTTTAGCCCTTTGCCTGGTTGCAACGCTTCCCATGGCCGCCCAAGCCCCTAAGCGTGCTTGGTATTTCGGCGTGCAAAGCGTGGCGCCCACATTCGAAGGGCGCTTTAGTGGCATTCAGGATGACAAGGCTATTGAGGTTGATCTTCAGAAGGATTTGGCCATCAAGAAAGAGACCGCCAAGATCGGCTTTGCGCTGGAATACCAGGGGCCTCGGTTCGGGTTGGAATTTGCCATGGATGAGCAGGACTACAAGGGGGCCAATTTCATCAATCGAAAAATCTCGATCAGCGGCCAGGACTACAACGCCGGTGCCTATGTGACCACCGACCTGAAAATGAAGAACTACACCTTCAACTGGACCATTCGAGCCTTGAAGTTCGAACATGCCTGGATCGGCATCGACCTGGGAGCGAGGATCTGGGACATGGACCTCAAGGCCATCGGGGTGGAAGCCCTGTCGGGGGTTTCGGCCACCGCCATCGAGCAATTTCCCATTCCTATCCCCCAGCTCGGGCTTTCCGTGGGGTTCCAGGCCATCAACGGTGCCGTGATCGGCAAGGCCTACTATCACACCCTGGTTTATTCGGGAGCCAAGTACCACCGGGTAGGAGCGGATCTGCGCTACTTCCCGCTAAAGTGGCTGGGCGTTAGAGCGTTCATGGATCAAGAGGCCTTCGATGTGCCGAAGGGTTCCATTCAGGACGATCTTGACATTCGATTGGACCGGAATGGTGCTGGGTTTGGGGTGATGGTGCGGTTCTGACAGCAATGCCGTGATCTCGATATTCAAACGCAGCGCCCAGTGCTTCTGGGGCGCTGCGTTTGGTTTCTTGCTCTGCTAGTTGCAGGCGTTGAGCGCGATGCTGTTGCCGTTGAGTTTCATGGCGTTGCACGTGGGTCCGACCACCGCCTCGGCTCTGGCGGGGCCTACGGCTAGCGTGAGGGTGCCAGAGGTTGGGTAGCAGCAGCCCGCGGTCCAAATCAAAGGATTGGCCTGTAGGATGGTGGCCGTAACGGTATCCCCAGGAACCTGCTGGAGCGCATAGGTGCCGAAGACTTTGATCATTCCCACCGTGCCCCAATCGGCGGTGAGATTGGGGGTGTAGTAATAGGTCTTGTTCTTGGACGTATCGCTTCGGTCCGCATAGGCCACCGTAACGTGGGTGCCCGCGGCCACCGTGATTGTGGCGGTGGTAGCAGTTACCGTGACCCGCTTTGTGCCCGTATAGGTCCAGGTCTTGGTGGCCGTGGTATCGGTCAGGGTCATGGCATAGGTCACGTCGTGAACCCTAGGGCTGGTTGTGCCGATCTGCGTGTATTGCATGGTGCCTGTTAGCGCCCACCCATTGGCCCCCTTGCAGCCCGAGCCAAAGGTCAGCAGGGTCGTTCCCGCCGTGGGGAAGGTGGTCTGAACACAGGAGGGTAGGGGAGCCACCTGCATGGCGGAAGTCTGGTCCCCATCCAAGGCGATTCGGATCGGCAGTACGTCCAGCTTGTAGCCAATGCCTCCTTCTAAGTCCAAAAAGGAGTTGCTGGCCACGCCCGCCGGGGAACTCAGAAGGGAATTGGTGTCTGTTCCCGTGACCGTGACTTCACTCTTTGTGGTGCATCCCGCCAGAAGCAGTAATGCGATGGGTGCCATCCAATACTTTGTGGACATCAGGACTCCTCCAAGAGATTGTCGACGTGGCCGATGCTGGGTGGTTAGAAAACGACCCAGTGTAGGTCCTCCATCGGCCTTCCACAAGGTAGAGGCT